>JBAVWB010000001.1:0-21778 GCA_049697615.1 Thiobacillus sp.
GCCCCAATGCGTGGCCGCTCGGCATGATGAAGGAATTGCTGGAAACGCTGAAGGAAATCGACGCACTGGTGAAACAGCGCGGGTTTATCGAACACAAATTGATGAAAACCTGATCCGCGAAGGACGCGAAGGGGCGCGAAGTAAAGAAAAAGCAGGACTTGGGTTTTCTTCGCGCTTCTTCGCGTCCTTCGCGGATGAAAATTGAATTTTGAGGAAACAAAGTGAGTGCAATTATCGATGTCATCGCACGGGAAATTCTCGACTCCCGCGGCAATCCCACTGTTGAAGCCGACGTGCTGCTGGAATCCGGCGTGCTGGGTCGTGCGGCCGTGCCGTCCGGCGCGTCGACCGGAAGCAGGGAAGCGATCGAGCTGCGCGACGGCGACAAATCGCGTTACCTCGGCAAGGGCGTGCTGAAAGCTGTCGAACATATCAACACCGAAATCTGCGAAGCCATCATCGGCCTCGACGTCGAGGACCAGGCCTTCATCGACCAGACCATGATCGATCTGGACGGCACCGAGAACAAATCGCGCCTCGGCGCCAATGCGATCCTGGCCGTGTCGATGGCGTGTGCGCGTGCCGCCGCCGAGCAGGCCGGGCTGCCGCTTTACAGATATCTCGGCGGTGCGGCGCCGATGCGGATGCCGGTGCCGATGATGAACATCATCAACGGTGGCGCGCACGCCAACAACAATATCGACATGCAGGAATTCATGATCATCCCGGTCGGCGCGCCGAGCTTCCGCGAAGCGCTGCGCTACGGTGCAGAAGTCTTCCACGCGCTGAAGAAGCTGCTGGATGACGCGGGCATGGCAACGACCGTGGGCGACGAAGGCGGCTTCGCCCCCAACCTGGAATCGCACGAGGCAGCGCTGAAGCTGATCGTGCAGGCGATCGAAAAAGCCGGCCTGCAGCCTGGCATCGACGTCGCCATCGGTGTCGATTGTGCCGCGTCCGAGTTCTACAAGGACGGCCTCTACCACCTCGAATCCGAAGGCCTGAAGTTGACCGCTGCCGCGTTCACCGATTACCTGGCCGCTTGGTGCGACAAGTATCCCATCCTCAGCATCGAGGACGGCATGGCCGAAGCCGACTGGGACGGCTGGAAGATCCACACCGAGAAACTCGGCAAGCGTGTGCAACTGGTGGGCGACGACCTCTTCGTTACCAATACCAGGATACTGAAAGAGGGGATTGAAAAGGGCATCACCAATTCCATCCTGATCAAGGTCAACCAGATCGGCACGCTGTCGGAAACCTTCCAGGCGATCGAGATGGCCAAGCAGGCGGGCTACACTGCGGTGATATCGCACCGTTCGGGCGAGACCGAAGACACCACGATTGCCGACCTGGCGGTGGCGACCAATGTGGGCCAGATCAAGACCGGCTCGCTGTCGCGTTCCGACCGCATGGCCAAATACAACCAGCTGCTGCGCATCGAGGAAGAACTCGGCGACACGGCGAGCTACCCGGGACGCGATGCTTTCCGCCAGCGCGGCTAATCCCAGCGCGATCAAGCTGGTCGCGCGCATCCGCAGCCAGGGACTGACCTGGGTGCTGGCGGCGGCGATCGTGATGTTGCAGTACCCGCTGTGGCTGGGTGAGGGAGGATGGTTGAAGGTGCGTGAGCGTGCTCAGAAAATCGAGTCCCAGCAGGCGTTGAACCAGCGCCAGCAGGTCCGCAATGCCGGCCTCCTGGCCGAACTGGGCGACCTCAAGCAGGGACGCGACGCCATCGAAGAGCGCGCGCGCAATGAACTGGGCATGATTGCGCCGGACGAATGGTTCGTCCGGGTGGTGTCTGCTCACACCGTTCAGTCGGGAAAAACGAATGAGTGACTTGCAAATCGGGCTGTTGTTGATCGGTGTGGTCATTGTGGCGGGGGTGCTGCTGTTCAACCGGCTCCAGGAACGCCGCTTCCGCAAGCAGGCTGACGCCGCCTTCCAGACCCCGCTCGGCGACGCCCTGATGCAGCCGGGCGCCGTGCCGCGGGACACCTACAAGCGGATCGAGCCGGCGCTGCAGGAACCCATCTTCGATGCCGCCCGGGTGAGCGATGTCGCCGAGGTCAACGAACCCCATTTGGCCGTCGACCTGGACAGGCCGCAGCTTGAGCCCACCCCCGCGCCTGTCGAAGCAACCGCCCCGGCCGCGCGCCCTGCCATCCTGTCGACCGCCGCCCCGTCTGAGCCTGCCCCGCCACGCCCGGCGGTGGCCGCTGCCCCGGCACCCTATGACGAACTGATCGAATACCGCGTCCGTATCGGCTGCGATGGCGTGCTGGCCAGTGTGTTCAGCGAAGCCTTCAACCATGCGCGCACGCTGGGCAAGGCTGTGCGCTGGATGGGGCTGCCGGTAGGCGCTGCGGAATGGGAAGACATCCAGCCCTGGCGCGACGTGCGTTATCAGCAGGTGGTGGTCACCATGCAACTGGCCGACCGCAATGGCGCGGTGCAGGAAGATCAGCTGACCACGCTGTGCGACCTGCTCCAGGCCATGGCACAGACCCATGGACTGCGCATTGCCTGCGACGACATGGTCGAGGCGCTGGCGCGCGCGCAGGCGATCGACCGTTTCTGTGTCGATGTCGACGTCCTGATCGGCCTCAATGTGGTGGCGCGCGGCGAAGGCACGGTGAATCTCACGCGCATCGAGCAGGCGGCGGAGGACAGCGGCATGGTGCTCGGCGTGGACGGCGTGTTCCAGTTGCTCGACAGCCGCGGCGAACCGCTTTACGCCTTGTGCAACCATGATGCCGAGCCGTTCAGCCCCGAGGTGGTCGAGGGGCAGACCTCGCAGGGCATCACCCTGCAGTTCGACGTGCCGCGCGTGCCGGATGGCCTGAAAGTATTCGATGGCATGGTGGGTTTCGGCCGCAAGCTTGCCAATGACGTCGGCGGCATCCTGGTGGACGACAACCTGCGTCCGCTGACCGACACCGGCATCGAAAAAATCCGTACCCAGCTCATGCACATCTACGAACGCATGGAAGCGCGCGGCGTGCCATCCGGTTCAAGGCGGGCGCTGCGCCTCTTCTCCTGATGGCGTCGCCCGAGGTGCTGGCGCGCGCGACCGCGCTGCGCCGGGAAATCGAGCGGCACAACCACGCTTACTACGTGCTCGACGCGCCGACTATTCCCGATGCGGAATACGACCGGCTGTTTCGCGAATTGCAGTCGCTCGAAACCGAACACCCCGAGCTTGTCACCCCCGATTCACCCACCCAGCGCGTCGGCGGCAAGCCCCTGGCAGGCTTTGCGCCGGTGCGCCATGCGGTGCCGATGCTGTCGATCCGTACCGAGACCGATACCGAAGCGAGCGGTGCGCGGGCCTTCGATGCGCGGGTGCGCAAGGAAATGGGGCTGGATGGAAGCGACCCTCCGGTCGAATACGCCGCCGAGCTGAAGTTCGACGGCCTGGCGATCAATCTGCGCTATGAGCACGGCGTGCTGGCACAGGCCGCCACGCGCGGCGACGGCGAAACCGGCGAGGACGTCACCCAGAACATCCGCACCGTGCATGCCATTCCCTTGCGACTCAAAACAGAATCTCCCCCCGCCGTGCTGGAAGTGCGTGGCGAGGTGTTCATCCGGCGCGACGATTTCGAGCGCTACAACGCGAAGCAGCGCGAAGCCGGCAAGCCTACCCTGGTCAATCCGCGCAACGGCGCGGCAGGCAGCATTCGCCAGCTCGATCCGGCGATTGCCGCGCAGCGCCCGCTGTCGTTTTTTGCCTATGGCCTGGGCGAGGTGCAGGGCTGGGCGCAACCGTCCACCCACAGCGCCACGCTCGACGCGCTGGCCGAGCTAAGCGTGCCAGTGTGCGGCGAGCGCATCACCGGGCTGGGCGCAGCGGCGCTGGTTGCCTTCCACGACGACATCGCCGCGCGCCGCGATCGGCTGCCGTTCGACATCGACGGCGTGGTGTACAAGGTCAATCGCGTCGACCTGCAGCGCGAACTGGGCTTCGTCACGCGCGAGCCGCGCTGGGCGGTGGCGCACAAGTTTCCGGCGCAGGAGCAACTCACCACCGTGCTCGGCATCGAGGTGCAGGTGGGCCGAACCGGCACATTGACGCCGGTGGCGCGTCTGGCTCCGGTGTTCGTTGGCGGCGTGACGGTGACCAATGCCACCCTGCACAACCAGGACGAAATCGACCGCAAGGACGTTCGCGTCGGCGACACCGTGATCGTGCGGCGCGCCGGAGACGTGATCCCAGAAGTGGTCGCTGCGGTGCTCGACAGGCGCCCTGTTCCAGAACCCCCGCGTTTCGATATCCTGCAGCGCTACCCGGTCTGTCCCGAGTGCGGCTCGCATGTGGTGCGGCTGGAAGGCGAGGCGGCGGCGCGCTGCACCGGCGGCCTGGTTTGCCCGGCGCAGCGCAAGCAGGCCTTGCTGCATTTTGCCGGCCGCCGCGCGATGGACATCGAGGGGCTGGGCGACAAGCTGGTCGACCAGTTGGTCGATCGCGGTTTGGTGCGCACGCCCGCCGATGTGTATGGTTTGAGCCTGGAGACTCTTGCCGGGCTGGAACGCATGGCCGAGAGATCGGCAGCCAATCTGCTGCAGGCTGTCGAGACCAGCAAGGCCACCACGCTGGCGCGCTTCATCTTTGCGCTGGGGATCCGCAATGTCGGGGAAACCACGGCCAAGGATCTGGCGAAGCATTTCGGTTCGCTGGACAAACTGATCGCCGCGGCGGAAGGCGACCTGCTCGCGGTACGCGATGTCGGCCCCATCGTGGCGCAGTCGATCATCCAGTTTTTTTCCGAGCCGCATAACCTGGGCGTGGTCAACAAACTCCGTGCCGCCGGCGTGCACTGGCCGGAATCCACAGGCATGCAACAATCGCTTGGTATCCTTGCAGGCAAGACGCTGGTGCTGACCGGCACGCTGCCGACGCTGACGCGCGATGTCGCGAAGGAAAAAATCGAGGCGGCAGGCGGCAAGGTGGCAGGATCGGTGTCGAAGAAAACCGACTACGTGGTGGCCGGCGAGGAAGCCGGCAGCAAACTGGCAAAAGCGCAGGAACTCGGCGTCACCATCCTCGACGAGGCCGGGCTGCTGGACCTGCTCGCATCGAACAGCACGAACGCGCAGCACGCTTTGGATTTTTGAACCCAGGAACGGACAGGGAAGCGATATGCAAAAAGTTAAGAAAGCCGTATTTCCGGTTGCCGGCCTCGGCACCCGTTTTCTGCCGGCCACCAAGGCCAGCCCCAAGGAAATGCTCCCCATCGTCGACAAGCCGCTGATCCAGTACGCGGTTGAAGAGGCCATGGAAGCCGGCATCACCGACATGATCTTCATCAGTAGCCGCACCAAACGCACCGTCGAGGACCACTTCGACAAGGCCTACGAACTGGAAACCGAGCTGGCTGCGCGCGGCAAGAATCGCGATCTGGAACTGGTGCAGTCGATCCGCCCGGCCGGCGTCAACTTCATCTACATCCGCCAGGCCGAAGCGCTGGGACTCGGTCATGCCGTGCTGTGCGCGCAGCCGGTGATCGGCAACGAACCCTTCGCCGTCATCCTCGCCGACGACCTGATCGACGGCAGTCCGGCGGCGATGAAGCAGATGGTCGATCAATACGACTATTACCAGTGCTCGGTGCTCGGGGTGCAGCAGGTCGCGCCCGAGGAGACGGCGTCCTACGGCATCGTCGACGCCAGCCCCATGGCCGATCGCGTGTCGCGGGTGAACGCCATCGTCGAAAAACCCAAACCTGAAGACGCACCGTCCAACCTCGGCGTGGTCGGCCGCTATATCCTCACGCCGCGCATTTTCCATCACATCCAGCATCTCAAACCCGGCGCCGGTGGCGAATTGCAGCTGACCGACGCCATCGCCGCGTTGCTGAAGGAGCAGCAGGTGCTGGCCTATGACTTCGATGGCATTCGCTACGACTGCGGCAGCAAGCTGGGCTATCTGCAGGCCACCGTCGAATATGCGCTGAAACACAGCGAGGTCAGCGAAGACTTCGCTGCGTATCTGAAGAAGCAGATCTGCTGAATTCCGGGTGTGAGGAGAGAGGCGCGATCGAGACCCGCCCGATGCAAACTCAGGACGCGTATCGCGCGCTTGTCACAGCCCTGGACCAGGCCGATTCCTTAAGCCAGGCTTCCAGCTTGTCTGCGGGGATGGGTTTGCTCATCAAATAACCCTGCGAGCTGTCGCAGCCGAGTATGGTGAGCGTGTCCCAGGCTGCCCGGGTTTCCACGCCTTCGGCGATCACTTTCAGCCCCAGGTTGTGCGCGAGTTCGATGGTGGACCGCACGATGACGGCATCGTTATCATTGTTCTCCATGTCCATCACAAAGGACTTGTCGATTTTCAGCTTGTCGACCGGAAGCCGCTTGAGATAGGCGAGCGAGGAGTAGCCGGTTCCGAAGTCATCGATCGCGATCGTCACGCCCATGCGGTCGAGTTCGGTGAGGATGGCCAGCGCATCGCTGGTGTTCGCCATCACCGCGCTCTCGGTGATTTCGAGGGTGATGTTTTTCGCGTCTACGCCACTCCCGGCGAGCAGGTCCAGAACGCGATCGGGCAATTCCATGTCCTGCAGGTCGCGCGCGGAGAGGTTGACCGCCATGGTCAGGTCATAGCCTTTTTTCTGCAGGTTCAGCAACTGGCCGAGTGCGGTCTTGAGCACCCAGAGGGTGAGGGGGCCGATCAGACCGGCGTCTTCCGCCAGGGGGATGAATTGATCCGGCTTGAGGAAGCCGCGTTGCGGATGGTTCCAGCGCACCAGTGCCTCAAGGCCCACCACGCGTTTGCTGCGGTGTTCGATTTGCGGCTGATAGTAGAGGCTCAACTGATCCGACTGGATGGCTTCGCGCAATTCGCTCTTGAGCGAGAGATCGATGCCGCTGGACTGATCCTGTTCCGGTGTATAGAGCGCATAGTCCTTGCCTGCGCGTTTCGCGACATACATCGCGATGTCGGCGCAACGCAGCAGACCGTCAGCGTCGTTGCACTGGGAGGGATACAGCGACACCCCCAGGCTGGCGCTGATGTCGATGCTCTGGTTTTTCCAGTGGAAGGGCTTGTCCAGGCAGGCGAGAATCTTTTTTGCAATGAGCGGCAGGTTTTGCGGATTCAGTTCGTGGATCAGCAGGACGTACTCGTCGCCGCCCAGCCGCGCCACGGTGTCCACAGAGCGGACCGCATCCTTCAACCGTCGCCCGGCTTCCCGCAGCAGTTCGTCGCCGACGTAATGGCCGAGGCTGTCGTTGACTTCCTTGAAACGGTCCAGGTCCAGCAGCGCCACCCCGAACGAGGTATGCATGCGCTTGGATACTTCAATCTCGTGCTCGAGTTGCTTGTGCAGCAGGGTCCGGTTGGCCAGGCCGGTCAGCGGGTCGTACATGGCCTGGGCTGCAAGTTGCCTGGCCTGCCGCGCCACCCGCTGGCTCACAAACCAGGCAATCGTCATCCCCATCAGCAGCGCGATCGTGCCCAGTCCCAGCATCAGGTTGCGCACACGTTCATACGAGGCTTCTGCATTGCGCACCGCGGCAGCCGTCTGTTCGCGCTGCAACTGAAGCAGGACACCGACCTGATCCGCGATGGCGCGCTGTCTGGGCATCGCCACGCTGCGCATGCGGTCGAAAATTTCCTGTTGATCGTCACTGAAAATCGACATTTCAACCACCGCCTGGACTTCGGGTTGCGCCTCGCGGGTCAGTTTCAGGATGTGGGCCAGAATCCGCCTTTCTTCGCGGTTGAGCGGCATGCTTTCCAGGCGCTCGCGCGCACCCATGTAAATGGTGCCTTGCGTATTGAAGCGCTGAATCTCGCTGTCTTTTTCGAACGGGTCGGAGTGGATGGGCAGGGCGTGCATGGAGATCGCGCGCTCGCGCAGCGAACTGTGCATGACTGTCGCAAGTTCAATCTTGACGTTGTTTCCCTGGGCGATGTCCTTCAGGCGCTGGTTGGCTTCGGACACATAGCGCAGGCCGGTCGCGCCAAGCGCGACCATCAGGACAAGCACGACGACAAAGCCGATCCCGATCCGGGTCCCCATCCCCAAGGTCTGAGTGCTCTGGTTCATCCTTTAAACAGGCGCTCCATTTTTATAATATTGAGCAGAAGCCATAATCCCTGTTTATCGGAAGGATGCGGGCATTCTTTAACCGGCCGGGCGAGCGAAGGGCTTGCCCGGCCCGGTGCAAGCCGACATGCCGGGCATTTTCTGCCTGATTGGATGAGCCCGAGGCCGGTATGGAGGGCTACGCGCCCTGATGGGGCGCGCCATGCAGCCAGACTGCGGCTTCCAGCGCATCGCCCGCAGCCATCCCCTGACCCAGCAATGCGGCCAGCATGCCGGTGAGGCGGTCGCCGGAGCCGGCCTGGGCCAGCCAGGGGCCGCCGCTGGTGTTGATGGCGTAGCGGCCGTCGGGGTGGGCGATGACCGTTCCCGCGCCTTTGAGCGCGGTGTGGGCGTGGAATTGTGCGCTCAGCCGGCGAGCGGCCCCGATGCGGTCCGACTGGATGTCGGCGCTGCTGGATCCGAGCAGGCGCGCGGCTTCGCCGGGGTGCGGGGTGAGCAGGGTGGGGTGGCTGCGGCGGGCGGCCACGCTGGCCAGTCCGGGGTCGCTGGCCAGCAGGTTCAGCGCATCGGCATCCAGCACCAGCGGGCAGGGTTGAGCAAGGGCGGCTTCCAGCACGGCGCGCGCACGCGGGACCTGACCCAGCCCGGGGCCGATCGCCAGTCCGCCCAGTCGGGTGTCCAGCAATTTTTCCGGTGCGGCAAACATCAGCCGCGGCTCCAGGTAATCGACCACGATGCGCTCGTCCAGCGTGCCCAGCGTCACGCTGCCGGCGCCTTGCTGCAGCGCGGCGCGCCCGGCGATCAGGCAGGCGCCCACCATGCCGCGGCTGCCGCCGATGATGCCGACATGGCCGTACAGACCCTTGTGGCTGTTGCGCGCGCGCGCGGGCAGGCGGTGGCGGCTTTCAAGCTGCGTCAGGGCGATGCCGGACGTGACGGGCAGGGTGGCAGGATCGACGCCGAGCGTGTCGAGATGCAGTTTGCCGGCGTAATCGGGGCCGTCGGCGGTGAGCAAGCCGGGCTTGAGGCCGAGAAAAGTCAGGGTGTGATCGGCGCGCAGGGCGCTGCCGCAGATTCGCCCGCTGTCGGCGTCGAGGCCGCTCGGCACGTCGAGCGCCAGTTTCGGGCAGTTCAAGGCATTGGCCTGCGCGATCCAGCGCGCGTCTTCACCGCCGATGTCGCGTTGCAAGCCGACGCCGAACAGGCCGTCGATGACGAGGCTGTAGCGCTGCGACGGCGGGATGTCGGACAGGATCGCGCCGCCGCTTTCGCGCCAGGCGGCCCAGGCGCGCGCGGCATCCGGCGGCAGGCGCGCAGGATCGGCACGGCTGACGACGGCCACCCTGAATCCCTGGACCACGAGCCGGCGCGCCGCGACCAGGGCATCGCCGCCATTGTTGCCGGGACCGGCCAGGATCAGGACCGGTTCGCCCGATTCGCTGGCCAGCGTGCCGGCCAGTTCGGCGGTGGCGGCCCCCGCCCTTTCCATCAGCGAGACGTCGGCGTGATGCTCCGCCCACTGCCGGTCGATGGTGCGGATGTCGGCCGCCGTGAACAGCGGAGGGGAGATCAGGGAAAAGGGATCGGTCGGCATGGGGGTGGGCCGGGTTCAGGGGCGTCACTGGCAAAAATGACATCTTAATCCAGGGGTGGGCGCTGGTTGAATTTGACCAGTTCGGCAGGCATACAGAGTGGTGCCCAATTGCCGTTAATGAGCGATCGAATGCCCCTCAATAAATGGAGATTGACATGCTTAGACGGCGCTTTCTGGCGGGACTGACCATACTCCCCGCATTGCCCATGACAGCCCATGCCGCCAAGGCCAGCCTGAACATCGGCATTTACCCGGGCACCGGCAAAGCCGATATTCTGACGGGGGATTTTCGTACCTACGCCATGCCTTTTGCGCAGGCTCTGGGCGCAGCCGTCAATGCACAACCCAAGCTCACCCTGTTCCGCACCATCCGCAGCGTGATGAACTCCCTGAAAAGCGGTCGGCTGGACCTCTATTTCGTACCGCCTTCGGTGGCGGTTGCCGTGCTCGACCACGATTATTCACCCGTCGTCCGCGTGCGCGATCAGGCCACGGGGGTGCTGGTGCGGCGCAAGGGTGCGACGGTGAAAGCCGTGGCCCTGACCGAGAAAGAGTCCTGGCTCGACGTCATGGCGCGCCATACCCTGAAGGCCAACAAGATTCAGCCGGAGAAGCTCTACAACTTCAAGACGCAGGACGATGTGGCGCTGGCGATCGAGCGCGACTATGCCCAGGCCGGCAGTCTGCGCAGCGGCGCGGCGAAAAAATTGGTCGAAAAAGGTCTGGTCGAGGTGTGGTATCCCTTGCCGACCACGCCGGACTTCACCCTGATGGCGACCAACCGCCTGAGCCCGGCTGACCAGAACAAGCTGGGCGTGGCGGCGGCCGGGCTGAGCCAGAGCGCCATTGCCTCCCTGCAGCAAACCATCCACAGCAAGGTGACGGGCTTCGTGATCGACAAGGAAGCGGATTACAAGACCATCAAGCAGGCGATGAGCGAAGCCGGCTACTGATCCAGCGGCTTGCGGGACGATCCGGGTGACCTAGACTTCAGAGTGTCCACTGGTTTGAGGAGCACGCTATGGATACCCAGCATCGCACCCCTTCGGGCGCCTTGGTGGCGCAATGTTCCGATGAGGCGACCTGCACGGTGGTGACGTGCGCCGTCTGCCTGAAGGAAATTCCCGCCGATGCCATCAAGGTGACGGACGCACAGGACTACGTCCATCATTTCTGCGGCCTGGATTGCCTCGATGCCTGGCAAAAGCAGGCCGGCAATCGCCAATAAGCCGGCCCGGAGAAGCGCCCCGATCGGCTAAAATAGCGCCTTTGCCCGCTCGCAAAGACGCACATGTCTGCCATCGTCTCCCTTCCCGGCGCCGCCGCGCTGTCCCCGTTCCGCCTAGACAAAATCCGCCGCGAGGCCGCACAGCAGGGCCTGAACCTGGGCACGCTGGCAGCGCGCCACTGGCATTTCCTGGAACTGGACGATGCGCTCGACGCCGCGCAGAGGCGCCTGGTCGAGCAGGCGCTCGACTACGGCACGCCGACCGATGCGCCGACCGCAGCTGACCCGCTGATCCTGGTCACGCCGCGCCCCGGCACCCTTTCGCCGTGGTCGTCGAAGGCCACCGACATCCTGAAAAACTGCGGTCTCACGGGCTTCCGGCGGATCGAGCGCGGGGTCGCCTTCCACGTGCTGGACGCCGTCGGTCAGCCGCTGTCGGGCGAGGCAAAGGCACGCCTGCTGCCGCTCTTGCACGACCGCATGACCGAAGCGGTGATGACGCTGGCCGACGTCGAGCAGCTGTTCCGCCACGTGCCGCCGCGCGAGCTGGCCGCGGTCGACGTACTGGGCGGCGGACGCCCGGCGCTGGAAGCCGCCAACAGGAGCCTGGGCCTGGCGCTGTCGGACGACGAAGTCGAGTATCTGGTGGAGAACTTCGTTCGCATCGGGCGCAACCCCACCGACGTCGAACTGATGATGTTCGCGCAGGCCAACTCCGAGCACTGCCGCCACAAGATCTTCAACGCCTCCTGGGTGATCGACGGCGCGGCGCAGGCCAAATCGCTTTTCGGCATGATCCGCGACACCCACGCCGCCCATCCCGAAGGCACGGTGGTCGCGTATTCGGACAACTCCTCGGTGATCGAGGGGGCGACCATCGACCGCTTCTATCCGCGCGCCGACGGCAGCTACGCCTACAGCAGCGAACTCACCCACGTGCTGATGAAAGTGGAAACGCACAACCACCCGACGGCGATCTCGCCCTTCCCGGGCGCGGCCACCGGCAGCGGCGGCGAAATCCGCGACGAGGGCGCGACCGGCATCGGCTCCAAGCCTAAGGCCGGCCTCGCCGGCTTCTCGGTGTCCAACCTCAACATCCCCGGCTACGAACAGCCTTGGGAAGCCGGCGTCTACGGCAAGCCCGACCGCATCGTCACCCCGCTCGCGATCATGCTCGAAGGCCCGATCGGCGCCGCCGCGTTCAACAACGAATTCGGCCGACCCAACCTGGCGGGCTACTTCCGCAGCTTCGAGGAGACGGTCGCCGGGCAGCGGCGCGGCTATCACAAGCCCATCATGCTGGCGGGCGGCGTCGGCAGCATCCGTGCCGACCATGTTGAAAAGAAAATGCTGCCGGTCGGCACGCTGCTGATCCAGCTGGGCGGCCCCGGCATGCTGATCGGTCTGGGCGGCGGCGCCGCGTCGTCGATGGACACCGGCGCCAACGCGGCCGATCTCGACTTCGATTCGGTGCAGCGCGGCAACCCGGAAATGGAGCGGCGCGCGCAGGAAGTCATCGACCGCTGCTGGCAGCTCGGCGACCAGAATCCGATCCTGTCGATCCACGACGTCGGCGCCGGCGGCCTGTCCAACGCGCTGCCCGAGCTGGTGCACGGCGGCGGTCGCGGCGGGCGCTTCGAACTGCGTGCCGCGCCGTCGGAAGAATCCGGCATGTCGCCGCGCGAAATCTGGTGCAACGAGGCGCAGGAGCGCTACGTGCTGGCGATTCCGCCGTCGCGGCTGGCCGAATTCCGCGCGATCTGCGAGCGCGAGCGCTGCCCGTTCGCGGTGCTGGGCGAAGCGACCGAGGACAACCACCTGCTGGTGACCGACAGCCACTTCCAGAACGCGCCGGTGGACGTCAGTCTCGACGTGATCCTCGGCAAGCCGCCCAAGATGTCGCGCGATGTCGCGCATCAGCCCGCCTTGCCGGCGCCGCTGGCGCTCGACGGCATCGAGCTCAAGGACGCCGTCTACCGCGTGCTGGCGATGCCCGGCGTGGCGTCGAAGATGTTCCTGATTGCCATCGGCGACCGCACTGTCGGCGGCCTCACCGCGCGCGACCAGTGCGTGGGACCGTGGCAGGTGCCGGTGGCCGATTGCGCGATCACCCTGGCCGGCTACCAGACCACGCTGGGCGAGGTGTTTTCCATCGGCGAGAAGGCCCCGCTGGCCTTGATCGACGCCCCGGCATCGGGGCGCATGGCGATCGTCGAGGCGGTGACCAACCTGGCTGCAGCGCGCGTGGCGGGTCTCACCGAGGTCAAGCTGTCGGCCAACTGGATGGCGCCGGCCGGCCATCCGGGCGAGGATGCCGCGCTGTTCGACACGGTGGCGGCGGTTTCGAATTATTGCCAGGCGCTGGGCATCTCCATCCCGGTCGGCAAGGATTCGATGAGCATGAAGAGCGTGTGGCAGGACGGCGACGAGAAGAAGGCGGTGACCTCGCCGATCTCGCTGGTGATCTCGGCCTTTGCCAACACCCCCGATGCAACGCAGCACCTGACGCCGCAACTGCGTACCGACGCCGGCGACACCGATCTGGTGCTGATCGACCTCGGACTGGGCAGGAACCGACTCGGCGCATCGAGCTTCGCCCAGGCCTTCAAGCAGGTGGGCGATCGTTGCCCGGACGCACCCGAGGCCACGGCGCTCGCCGCGTTCTTCGATACCGTGCAGGCGCTCAACGTATCCGGCAAGTTGCTGGCCTATCACGACCGTTCCGATGGCGGCCTGTTCGCCGCCCTGTGTGAAATGGCATTCGCCGGCCATTGCGGGGTGGACCTCGACATCGACGAGCTGTGCATCGACCAGATTCGCCACGAAGTCGAGGACGAGGGCCTGCCGGAACCGGAAAAGCTGGATGAGAGCGGCTATTCCGCGCGCATTTTCAACGTGCTGTTCAACGAGGAAGCCGGCGCCGTGCTGCAAATCCGCCGCGCCGACACGCAGGCCGTGATGCAGGCCTTCTTCGACGCAGGTCTGCGCGGCGAGTTTTACGCCATCGGCCAGGTGAATGGACTCGATCGCGTGCGGGTGTTGCGCGAAGGCAAGCCGATTCTGGACGAGGCGCGCATAGACCTGCAACGTGCCTGGGCGCGCACCAGCTACGAAATGGCGAAGCTGCGCGACAACCCGGCCTGTGCCGAGCAGGAATTCGCGCAGCACGCCGACGCCGGCGATCCCGGCTTGCGTTACGCCCTGAGTTTCGACGCACACGACGACATCGCCGCCCCCTTCATTGCCATCGGCAAGCGTCCGCGCGTCGCGGTGCTGCGCGAGCAGGGCGTCAACGGCCAGGTCGAGATGGCCGCCGCGTTCGATGCCGCCGGCTTTGCCGCGGCCGACGTGCACATGAGCGACATCCTCTCCGGCCGGGTCAGCCTGGCTGACTTCACCGGGCTCGCCGCGTGCGGCGGCTTCAGCTACGGCGACGTGCTGGGTGCGGGCGGCGGCTGGGCCAAGTCCATCCTGTTCAACCCGCGCGCGCGCGACCAGTTCGCGGCCTTCTTCGAACGTTCAGACACCTTCGCGCTGGGCGTGTGCAACGGTTGCCAGATGATGAGCCAGCTGCACGACCTGATTCCCGGCGCGACGGCCTGGCCACGCTTCGAGCGCAACCTGTCGGAGCAGTTCGAGGCGCGATTTGCTCTGGTGGAAGTGCTGGCCTCGCCGTCGATTTTCTTCGCCGGCATGGCGGGCTCGGTGATGCCGATCGCGGTGTCGCATGGCGAAGGCCGGGTGGATTTCCGCGATCCGGCGCATGCCGGGCAGGCGCACGCCACCTTGCGTTACGTCGACCACCGCGGCGAGCCGACCGAGACCTATCCGGCCAATCCGAACGGATCGGTGGGTGGGTTGACGGGCTTCACCACGGCAGATGGCCGCTTCAGCATCCTGATGCCGCACCCTGAGCGCGTGTTCCGCGCCGCGCAGCTGTCATGGAAGCCGGATGGCATGGCCGGCGCGGCCCCGTGGCTGCGCATGTTCCGCAACGCGCGGCGCGCGGTTGGGTGATGCGCGGCGTCTATGCGAAAATAGCGGGCTTTGTCGTATTGATTCCCGCTGTGCCGGGTTAATTCTCCTGCCATGAATGCACCCGAAACCCTCCTGACGGACGACCACCTGCGTGCGCAGGTCAAACTGCTGGGCACCCTCTTGGGCCAGGTGCTGCTGCAGTTTGCCGGCGAAGACGTGTTCGAGGCCGTGGAAACCCTGCGGCGCGGCTTTGCCGAATTGCAGCAGCAGGAAGACCAGCAGCGCCGCACCGAGTTGATGGCCATGATCGACGCCATGCCGGCCGGCAAGGTCGAGCTGGTGGTGCGCGCCTTCTCCAGCTATTTCATGCTGGTCAACGTGGCGGAAGAGAGCTTTGCGCACCGCAACCGCCGCCGCCTGCTGTCGCACGGCATGGCGCTGTGGGAGGGCTCGTTCGACCGCACCCTGGGCGACCTCAAGGCGCAGGGCATTTCGGTCAGCACCCTGCAGGGCATGCTCAACCGGCTGCACTTTGCGCCGGTGTTTACCGCGCATCCGACCGAGGCGCGCCGCCGCGCGGTGATGGAAGGCATGCGCCGGATATTCCTGATTTGCGACCAGATGTACAGCCCGACGCTGGGGGTGAACGACCAGCGCGAACTGGAATCGCAGCTGGCTGCGGCAATCCAGGTGATGTGGCGCACCGATGAACTGCGCAGCGCCAAGCTGGAGGTGCGCGACGAAGTTCGCAACGGACTGTATTACGTGCGGGAAAGCCTGTTCGAAGCGGTGCCGAAGGCGTATCAGTATTTCGAGAAGGCCATCCGCAAGCACTACGGCGTGAATGCCGACGGCGAGGGCGTGGTCGAGGTACCGAGCTTCATCCGCTTCGGTTCGTGGATCGGCGGCGACCGCGATGGCAACCCGTTCGTGACGGCGGACGTCACCGAATGGACCGTGCACCGGCAGATGGAGGAGGCGCTCGACGAGTATCATTTGCGGGTGCTCGAGTTGCGGCAGACGCTCACCCACAGCAGCGACTGGTGCACCCCGTCCGCGCCCTTCCTGGCGCGACTGGCGGAATACGAGGACGAATACGGCGAGCAGGTGTTCCGTGGCACCGCGGTGCAGATCTACAGCCGCGAACCCTACCGCCGCATGGCGGCGATGATGCTGGCGCGGCTGGATGCGAACCTTTCCTATGTTCACCAGTGCCTGGCCGATGTGCCGAGCTTCATCCCGCACCTGGCGTACGAAAACGCCGCCGCCTTCCTCGACGACCTGTATCTGCTGCGCGACTCGCTGATCAGCCATGACGACCGCATCGTCGCCATGCAGGGGCTGCAGGCGCTGATCCGGCTGGTCGAAAGCTTCGGCTTTCACCTGCTGCAGCTCGACATCCGCCAGGAGTCGACGGTGCATACGCGCACGGTCGCGGCCGTGCTGCGGCAGATCGACGCCGATTTTGATTACCTGGAGGCACCGGAAGCCGATCGCCTGCAGCGGCTGGCCGCCTGGATCGGCCATATCGATCCGATCGCGATCAACGATGCCGTCCTCGACGACGAGGCGCGCGAGGCGCTCGCGGTGTTCCGCCGCATGGCCAAGCTGCAGGCCGAGGTGGGCGACGAGGTGTTCGGCGCCTATGTGATCTCGATGACCCACAGCGCCTCTCACGTCATGGAAGTGATGCTGCTGGCGCGGCTGGTCGGACTGTGCGGCCACAACGGGCGCGAGTGGTTCTGCCGCATCCAGGTGGCGCCGCTGTTCGAGACGGTGGACGACCTGCAGCGTAGCCAGGCCATCCTCGACCAGCTGCTGTCGAACAAGGTGTACCGGGCGCTGGTCGCGGCCGACGGCAACCGCCAGGAAGTCATGCTGGGCTATTCCGACTCGTGCAAAGATGGCGGCATTCTGGCGTCGAACTGGAACCTCTATCAGGCGCAGCTTTCCATCATCGCTCTGACCCAGCGCTACGGCGTCGCATGCCGCTTGTTCCATGGCCGCGGCGGCACCGTCGGGCGCGGCGGCGGCCCCACCTACGAAGCGATCCTGTCGCAGCCGCCCGGCACCGTCAACGGCGAGATCAAGTTCACCGAGCAGGGCGAGATGCTGTATTACAAGTACAGCAACCCCGAAACCGCCAGCTACGAAATCGGCATGGGCGCCACCGGCCTCCTGAAGGCCAGCGCCACCGCGCTGGCGCATTGCGAAGTGCATTACCCGCAGGACTATCTCGACTGGATGCGCGACATCGCGGCGGCGGGCGAGACGGCCTACCGTGCGCTGATCGGGATGCCGGGATTCATCGACTACTTCTACGAGAGCACCCCGGTCACCGAAATCGGCCTGCTCAACATCGGCAGCCGGCCGTCGCATCGCAAGAAGGCCGACCGCTCGCTGGGCTCGATCCGCGCCATTCCGTGGGTGTTCGGCTGGGCGCAGTCGCGCCATACGCTGCCTGCCTGGTACGGCATCGGCAGCGCCTTGAAGGGCTTCATCGACTCCCATCCGGACGGACTCGCGCACCTGCAGGGGATGTGCCGCGAGTGGCCGTTCTTTCGCGGCCTCCTGTCCAACGTGCAGATGGCGCTGACCAAGGCCGACATGGAAATCGCCGAGGAATACGCGCGCCTGTGCGACCACCCCAACACCATGACGATCTACCGTGCGATCGCGGATGAGTACGCGCTCACCGTGGCCGGAGTCAAGCAGGTCGCGCAGATCGGGAGTCTGCTGGAAGACAACCAGACGCTGGCGCTGTCGATCTCGCGCCGCCGCCCCTATATCGATCCCATCAACCACATCCAGGTGCGGATGCTGAAACGCTACCGCATCGATAGTGTCTGGGAATCCGAGCAGGACTCGTGGTTGACGCCACTGAAGCGATCGATCAATGCCATTGCCGCCGGGATGCGCAACACCGGCTGATCACGAGGCGACGGTATGACGACTATTTCTACTCCCGGTCAGCCGAAGCGGCGCGGGCTGATCCTCTCCATCGGCGTCAATGTCGTGCTGCTTTTGCTGGCATGCGGGCTGCTGCTGTATGCCTTCATGCTCAATGTCGACCTCGACGATATCAAGCGGCGCTTGTCGAAGGAAGTCGAAACCCGTCAGCAAGCCGAACGCTATCTGATCGAAGCGCGTAACCAGTTGACCGACAGCCAGCGCGAAATCGAACAGCTCAAGGCACAGTTGAGCGACAGGGAGACCGACTATCGGGCGGCGATTTCAGCCAAGCCTGCGCTGCCGGTGGTCGTCAGCTTCCGCTCGTCGATTCTGGGCAGGGGCCTGGTCGCGGTGTTCGACAACACCAGCGATCGCTATCTGACCGTGATGCTGTCGGTGCGCAACCCCACGCTGTCCACCGCCAGGCGTTTCACCTTGGAACTCGATCCCAAATCCAGCACCGACTTCGGCCACATGGAAGGCTGGCAGTTTGCTTCGGGCGACGAGTTGGGGCTGTACAACGACGAGTTCGGCGCACTCAGGCTGACGGCACCTTAACGGCCTTCGGCCGGCGCAAACGCAGGCCGAGCAGGGCGGGCATCAGCAGCAACTCGAACACCTGACCGGCGAACAGACCGACCGCGCACAGCATGCCGAAATGCGCAGTGGGGCGGAAGTCGGAAAGCCCCAGCAGGCTGAACTGCGCAATCAGGATGATCGAGATCGCGATCACCGCGCGGCCCGAGGCCTCCACGCTGCGGATAATGGCGAACACCGGGCTGACGCCGCGCTGAATGCGGTGCAGGTAACCGTGATAGAGGTGAATGGTGTCGTCCACCGTGATGCCGAGAATCACGCCTGCAATCAAGACGGTCGCCACATCGAGCGCGATCCCGGTCGTTCCCATCACCACGAAAATGAAGAACAGCGGCGCCAGGTTGGGCACCAGGCAGATCAGCGCGCCGCGGAACGAGCGGAACAGCAGGGCCATCAGCAGCAGTATCTGCAGGAAGGCCGAAGAGAAGCTCTTGATCTGGCCCTCGACGATGCGATCCTCCTGATCGGAAAACAGCCGACCGAAACCCGCTATTTCGGTATGGATCCCGTCGATCGGATGCGCACGCAGATGCGTCTCGATGCGCTCGATCATCCGGCCGATTTCATTGGCGCCGTGAACATTGAGATTGAGGGCGATCCGGCCGCGCTGGAATTCGCGGTTGACCAGTTCATACAGATCCTTGCCGTCATAGATCAGCAGCAATTGCTCGACCAGCCTGCGGTTGGTCGGCAGGGCATCGTCGCCGAGGTCTTCGCCGCTGAAGGCGCGGTTCATTTCCTCGATCACCTCGACCAGCGAAAAGCTGCGATCGATTTCCGGCTGCTGCTCCAGCCAGGTCTGCAGGGCCTTGATCTGCGCCAGCGTGACAGGATTTTTCAGGCCGTCGCGGTCGGGAGCGGTGAGCACGACCTCCATCGTGGTCACGCCGGCCAATCGGGATTCAACCCGGTCGGTGCTGCGGCTGATGCTGTGGTCGGGCGCAAAAAACTTGAGCAGGTTGGATTCCACCTTCAACTGCATGGCGAGCGGAATGGCCGCCAGCATCAGTAAAAACGTGCCGATGAGCACGGCCCGTGCATTGCGCAGGCTGAATACCGCGACGGCCGCAGCGATGCGGCGTGCATGGGCGAGGCCGGAGCGGCGGCGCGGCCAGCGCGGCGTGTCCCATTTCAGCAGAATCGGCGGCACCAGGATGAACACCACCAGGAACACCATCAGGGTGCCGATCGCACCCGACAGGCCGAAGGTCTGCACCGGAGGAATATCCACCCACAGCAGGCTCAGCAGTCCGGCGCCGGTCGTCAGCACGTTGAACAGACCCGGTACGAAGGTTTCGGACAGCGCACGCGCGATGCGTTGCGGACGTGACAGCAGCGCAATGCGCCCGCGCTGGATGGCCGCATACAGATGCAGCAGCGTCGCCGTGGTATAGGCGGCCATCAGGGTGGGAATCATGGCGGTGATCGGCGTATACGGCTGGCCCGATGCGACGATGCCGGCGACGCTGACCCCGACGACCGCGCCCATGGCCAGGCCGCCGATGATCATCGGCCGTATCCGCCCGACCACCCACCACATCAGCACCAGGCCGATGAAGACGGTCAGCGGAATGAAGATCGCGCTGTCGCGCCACAGCGAGTGCAATTCCTCGATTGTCTGCGCCACGGTTCCGGCGGTGGCGGTCTGGTAGGCGTCGAGCTTCTCGGCGCGGATGGCGGTATCGAGCGCGATCGCGATGTCGCGACGTGCGAGGCTTTCCTTCAGCACCTTGGGCCGCACCACCAGCGCAACGCCCCGCCCATCCTTCGAGACGAGCGTCCCGGGCGTCAGTTCGTCGTTGAGCACGCGGGCTTTCCATTCGGTGGGCGTGCGTGCCGCCAGGTCGTCGGGGTCCACCAGCAGCGCAACTTCGAAGCCGTCGTCGGTCGCGTCGATATGCTCGACCGTGGTGAGCGTGAGCACGCGGTCCACCGAAGGATGCGATTCCAGTTTTTTGGCCACGCGATCGAGCGCGCCGAGGAATGCCGGGCTGAAGAGTTCGTCGCCCTCGAACAGCGCGATCAGTGCCTCGTCGCTAGGAAATTCGCGAAACAGCGATTCGCGCAGCTGGATGATGGGCGCATCCGCAGGGGAGTAGATGTCCCCCGCGTTGTTGAAATGGATGTTGAGCAGGAAAGGCAGCGAGGCTGCCTGCAGGCCGAGCAGGATGGCAAGTGCCAGCCAGGGCGGCAGCATGCGGCTGCCATTGATCCAGGCTTTCAGCATGCGCTCGGCTCCACTCCGTTCAGAACCTGGTGCGCAGGCCCAGCGTGATCAGCGAATGGTCCTGGTGGAACCCGCCCAGGGTGCGTGACTCGCCGTCGAAATAATGCGCGGCGACGTACAGCTCATGCGGCTCCCATCCAACGTAGCTTAGTTTCGGGCTGAGATAGACATCGTTCACGTTGAAGCCGGTGGAAAATCGCATGCCGGCCTTCCAGCGTCCCTGACCGAAGGTGGTCTCGATTTCGCCGTTGGCGCCGTAATACTCCTTCAGTTCGAGAATGCTGCGGTCGGTCTGCAGCGCATGGGCCACCAGTTGCAGGTTGATGCGGGTGTCCTTGCCGCCGGGAAAGAATTCCAGCGCGCCAATCCAGTCGAGCGAGTGGGTCTTGTGCATGGCCGTGGTGGCGGCCAGGGTCACCGGCACATCGTCGGTGTAGCCGGCTTCCATGCGCCAGGTCAGGCCGCTGCCGACCAGTTCCATGTCGGCACCGACGAAGGTGTTGTAGGGGTGGATCGCGGTTAGCGACGGGCCGGCGCCGATCTGGTAATAGGGCAGCGACTGGCGGGTGCGCGCCAGCGTGACGCCGAAGTCGAACGGCTCGCCGGTTTTGGTCAGGCGCACGCCGCCGCCACCGCTGCCATGTTCGTCCTCGGCGATGCTCGCGGCGCCTACCAGGGCGGCGATCGTCGGGCTGGGGGCAATGCCAAGGACCTGGCCGGTGGTGCGGTTGATCGGGCTCCACACGCTGGCGATATCCGGCAGCTGCGCGCCGCGGAACAGCGGCAGCCACACCGCATCCAGCTTGGTGTCGCCGAAGCTTTGCTCCCAGCGTGCCGCAAGCTGCGCACGGCGGCGGTCGGCCAGGTCGTCGAGGTTGAAGCGGGTGAGGTCGGCGCGGCTGACGCGGTCGGCCAGCGGGATTTCGTCGGCGCGGCCCCAGATGATGGTCTGTGCGCCCAGGGTCAGGCGGGTGTTGCCGTCGCGGTAGCGTACATAGGTATCCGTGTAGTCGGCCAGCATCTCGTCGTGACCGGCAAGGCCGCCGGCCTGCGTCATGCCGTCGAGTCGGGCGCCGGCGCGAAATTCCCAGCTGCGGCTGGGCTGCCACAGCACGTAGGCGCTGGCGCGCAGGGTGGAATAGGAC
>JBAVWB010000002.1:0-17789 GCA_049697615.1 Thiobacillus sp.
TCGACCTCGGCATCGGCGTGGTGCCCATCGTCAACCTCGAATGGATCCAGAAAATCCACCGCGACGGCGCCGAGCGCGGCTATTCGGCCGACGTCATCGTCGACACCATCCTGCGCCGCATGCCGGATGAAAGCTTCATCGTCATCCGCTTCCGCAATCCGGATGGTGTCGATTTCCCCTGTCTGCTGAACATGATCCCGAACGCCTTCATGTCGCGCCGCAACACCCTCGTGGTGCCGGGCGCAAAAATGGGGTTTGCGATGGAACTGATCCTGGCGCCGCTGATCCAGGACATGATTGCGGGCAAGCGCAAGTAATCGCTCGGACTACGGCAGTATCCGGCCTCGCAACGTGCGGGCCGGCTTTTGATTGTTCGGACCTGCGCAGCCGGTGCCTGCGCTCACCTAGCAGTTGTCCCCGATCGGCTCCGGGCGATGGATGCCGTAACCCTGGGCGTAATCGACCCCGATCTCGGCCAGCCTGGCCTGGATATCCGCGTTCTCGACAAATTCCGCGATCGTCTTCAAGCCGGCGACATGACCGATGCTGTTGACCGCCTGCACGATGGCCGCGTCCATCGGGTCGGCAAGCATGTCGCGCACGAATCCACCGTCGATCTTGAGGTAATCGGCCGCCAGCGTCTTGAGGTAGGAAAACGAGCTCAGGCCGGTGCCAAAATCGTCGAGTGCGACCTTGCATCCCAGCGCCTTGACGCTCTGGATGAATGACAGTGCATTGCCCAGATTGGCGATGGCAGCAGTCTCGGTCACTTCGAAACAGATTGATTGCGGCGGGATCGCATTGCGCGCCAGCGACTCCTTCACGAGACGGAAAAATCCTTCGTCGCCCAGCGTCGCGCCCGACAGGTTGATGAAGTAGATGCCGTCGGCCGCGGTCTTGCGCGCAGCAAACCGCTCGGCGAGGTGCGCGAACACCTGGGTCAGCACCCAGCGGTCGAGCTTGGGCATCAGGTCGTAGCGCTCGGCGGCCGGAATGAAGGCACCCGGCAGGATCAATTCGCCGTCGTGACCCCGGAGACGCAGCAGGAATTCGCAGCATGGCCCGCCCGCGCTGCCGTCGAGCGCGACGATGCATTGCTGGTAGAGAACGAACTGGTCGTTTTGCAGCGCGCGGTTGAGCTGCGAGACCCATTCCATTTCGCCGCGGCGCTGCACCAGTTCGACGTCGTCCGGATGGTAGACGTGAACGCGTCCGCGGCCGTTGTCCTTGGCGGCGTAGCAGGCCATGTCGGCGGCACGCAGAAGTTCGGTATGCGTCTGCTCGTGGCCGTCGAGCATGACGAGCCCGATGCTGACGCCGACGGTGAAGGTCTTGTCGAGCCAGGCGAAGCGAAAGTTCTCGACCAGTTGCAGCATGCGCCCGGCCACTTCTTCGGCATGGGCGAGCGAGCAATGCTCGAGCAGCACGCCGAACTCGTCACCGCCAAGCCGCGCCAGCGTATCGCTCTCGCGCACCGGCTCTTTCAACAGGATCGCCACCTGCTTGAGCAACTCGTCGCCGGCGACGTGGCCGCAGGTATCGTTGACGATCTTGAACTGGTCCATGTCGAGGTAGAACAGCGCGTGCTGGACCTCGTCGCTCGCACTTTTGAGCGCACGCGCGAGCCGGTGCTCGAACTCGGTGCGGTTGCACAGCCCTGTCAGCGCGTCATGGTAGGCAAGATGCTGGATCGTCTTTTGCGCCTGGCGGTGCTTGTCGCGATTTTGCGCCTCGCGCAGCTCGCGCTCGACGGCCGGCACCAGCCGCGACAGGTTGCCCTTCATGATGTAGTCGTGGGCGCCGCTTTTCATCGCCGCCACCGCGACTTCCTCGCCGATGCTGCCCGAAACGATAATGATCGGCAGGTCGAGTTCGGCCTGCTTGACCAGCTGGATTGCGGCCTCCGACCCGAATTCGGGCAGGTTGTGATCGGTGATCACGATGTCCCATTCGGCCTGCGCGAGTGCCGCCTGCAGCGTGTCGGGCGAGTCCACCCGCCGATACTCGGCGTCGAGTCCGCCGCGGCACAATTCGCGCACGATCAGGACAGCATCGTCCTCCGAGTCCTCGACGATCAAGACGCGCAGGCGGCGGTTCATTTCAGCGGCAGGCCGCAGGCGGCGTGTTGAGCACGAGCCAGTACAGGCCTAGCTGGCGCACCCCCTCGATGAACGCGTCGGAATCGACCGGCTTGCGCACGTAACTGTTGACACCGAGCTTGTAGCTCGTGATGACGTCGCGCTCCTCGTTCGACGTGGTCAGGATCGTGACCGGCAGCAGCGCGGTGCGCGGATCGGCACGCAGGCGCTTCAGGACCTCGAGCCCGTCGATCTTGGGCAACTTGAGGTCGAGCAGTATCAGCTGCGGCTGGACCGTGACGTCGCGCCCGGCATGAATGCCGGTGCCGAACAGATAGTCGAGCGCCTCGGCGCCATCGCGCGCGACGACGATCTCATTGAGAATTTTGCTCTTGCTGAGCGCGCGCAGCGTCAGCGTCTCGTCATCTGGATTGTCTTCCACCAGAAGAATAACTTTGTTATGCATGCCCCTTCCCATCCCCTTGTTTGTTATGCCGCCACGGGTCGCAGCGGTTCGTTCAACGTGAAATAGAATACCGCGCCCGCGCCGGGGCAGCCCTCCGCCCATACTTCGCCGCCGTGCCGGTGAACGATACGTTTGACGGTGGCAAGCCCGACGCCGGTGCCGGCAAAATCCTCATCGCGATGCAGCCGCTGGAACGCGCCGAAAAGCTTGCTCACATAGGTCATATCGAAGCCGGCGCCATTGTCGCGCACGAAATAGACCACCCGTCCATCCTGGGTCACGCTGCCCAGTTCGATTTTGGGCTGCATGATCTTGCTCGAGTATTTCCAGGCGTTGTCGAGCAAGTTTTCCAGCACGATGCGCAGCAACGTCGGGTCGCCGTGGCCGACCAGCCCCGGCTGCACCGTCAAGCTGCGCCCATCGTATCCCTTGTGCCGACACAGGTCGTCCGTCACCTCGGCCGTCAGCGCCGACAGGTCGACCTGGTTGTGCCGCATCTCGGCACGGGTGACGCGCGCCAGCCGCAGCAGGTCATCGATCAGCAGGCCCATGCGCTGCGCGGCGCGACGTACCCGATTCAGATAGTCGTGTCCGACCGCGTCGAGGTGCTCGCCGTAGTCTTCGGCCAGCGCCTGGCTGAAACCGTCGATGCTGCGTAGCGGCGTGCGC
Source organism: Thiobacillus sp. (assembly GCA_049697615.1). Taxonomy (GTDB): domain Bacteria; phylum Pseudomonadota; class Gammaproteobacteria; order Burkholderiales; family Thiobacillaceae; genus Thiobacillus. The sequence goes on from JBAVWB010000002.1 coordinate 3,214, forward strand.
AAGTCATGCGAGACCGAGTAGCTGAATGTCTCGAGTTCCCGGTTCACGGCTTCGAGCTGCGCGGTGCGGTCGGCAACCCGCTGCTCGAGCGCGCAGTTCAGCTCCTGGATTTCCGCCTCTGCCCGCTCGAGCTTGACGATATCCTGCTCGAGGATTTCGACCGCGGAGGCCAGATTCGTCTGCATGCGCGTGAATCCGTCGAGCAGCAGGTCGAACTCGTCGAGCTGGTGGGGCGCATGCTTCGGGCGGTCGAGCGCGAGCCGCTCGTGCAGCGTGCCGGCGCCCTGGCGCGCCGCGAAATCGGCGATGCGGCGCAAGTGCCGCGTCACCAGCAGATGGAACAAGCCGAGCATGAAGCCGGCGACGAGAAAGGTCTTGACGCCATTGGTGATCAGGATCACCCAGAATTTGTCGAGCAGGCGCCGGTACAGGCCCTCCATGTCCATCACGACGCTCAGGCTGCCGATCGTCATCGTCTCGCCCCGGTGCAGGTGGGTCAGGGAATAGTTGCGCGAGCGCACGTTGCTGGCTTTGGGTTGCCCGGCCTGCGCCCAGATTGCGCCATCTTCGATGACGGCCACATGGCGCACGTCCGGCAGCCGGGCGAGGCCATCGAGCGCTACCTGCAGTTCCTTGCGATTGGTCGCCCACAACGCGTTGCCGATCGTCGGCAGGTAGGACTGGCCGACCTGGTCGAGCGTCGACTCGATGATGCCGAGGTCGCGGCGGTAGTCGAGGAAAAGCTGAAACGCCGTGGCGACCAGGGCGACGACGGTGCTGAACGCCACGGTGGCCGAGACCAGCCGCCAGCCGAGCGGGGAAAACTTGTCCAGCCATTTGCGCATGACGGTACTCGTCCGCCCGGCCGCTATTTCACGTCGCACTGCGCGGCGGACGCCGCCAGCGGCGCGAATTTTTCGCGACACACCCGCGCGTAAAAACCGTCTGCCTTGAGCGCGCGGATGGCGGCGGCAAGCGCGGGCACCTTGTCGGCATGGCGTTTGTGCAGATAGACGAACATCTCGCGCTCGGCGAGCGCGGGCTCGACGACGCGGATGTCGTTGATGCCCATGCGGCGGGCCAGCGCCAGCCCGAGCCAGCGCTCGTACAGTGCGACGTCGACGCGGTCCTTGGCGAGCATGCCGAACAATTGTTCGGCCGTGTCGACGATCGTCGTCTGGGTGCCGGGCTTGAGGTTTTGCTCGAAGAGCTTCCAGCCGTGGATATGCCCCACCGAGACCTGCGCGAGCGCCGCCCAGTTCGCTTCGGCGAGCCGCCCGTTGCGGGCGAACGCCACGAACGGAAAGTCGAGGACTTTTTCCGGAACCCGCACGAGGTTGGGATACTGCTTTTCGAGCCCCGCGATCCGCGCCGAAACGCCGTCCTCGATGCCGGCGTTGGCGTTGAGCAGCGCGCGTTCGGGCGACACCGGCAGCATGCTGACCTTGAGACCGGCGCGCTCGAATGCCTCCTTGATCACGAGATCGAGAAAGCCGTCGCCGGCCGGCGTCGTGTAGGGGGTGTCGTAGGTATCGCTCAGAACCAGGGTGGACGCGCTCGCTGCCTCGCCTGCATGCACGATGACGGCGCAGGCGACGAGCATAAGCGTCCGCCAGCGACGTTCGGCGAAATATCGGGCTAGTTGTATTTTTTTGCGCTGAAATCCGATCGGCATTTCGCTTCCCCCTCACGTGGAATCCGCCAATACTAGTCGACAGACAGCGATCCGGTCCAGTTGGACGCTCCGGGCGCACGTCCCACGCCCGAATTCAATCCGCGGCGAGGCGGCGCGGCCAGCATTCAGACGACGGCAAACCCCACCAGCGCGACTTCATCGCCATCCTTGAGCGGCGCTGACTTGTCGGCGAACTGCTTGTTGATCGTGATCGTCAGCTTGGGATTGCCGAGCAGCATTTTCTTCCACATCTCGCCGCGCCTCGACAGCACGAAAAGCAGGCGCTCGACGTCGGTGACGTCGGCCGGCAGCGCGATCTCGTCCGCGGCCATGCCGAGCGCGTCGACGAGGTCGCCAAAAAACAGGATTCTCACCATGGGTGGGCCTTTATAATGCGTGATTGACGCCCGATTTTACCCTCTGTATGTCCGCCCACCTGCTGGAAAACCTCAACCCCGAACAGCGCGCTGCGGTGACGCTGCCGCACGAATCCGCGCTGATTCTGGCGGGCGCAGGCTCAGGCAAGACGCGCGTCCTGACCACCCGCATCGTGTGGCTGATCCAGACCGGGCAGGTGTCGCCGCACGGCATCCTCGCGGTGACCTTCACCAACAAGGCGGCGAAGGAAATGCTGACCCGCATTTCGGCGATGCTGCCGATCAACACGCGCGGCATGTGGGTCGGCACCTTCCATGGCCTCGCCAACCGCCTGCTGCGCACGCATTACCGCGAGGCGGGGTTGCCGCAGTCGTTCCAGATTCTGGACAGCCAGGACCAGCTGTCGGCGATCAAGCGGCTGATGAAGGCGATGAACGTCGACACCGAGAAATACGAGCCGAAGAAGGTGCAGCGCTTCATCAACAGTCACAAGGAGGCCGGGCGGCGCGCGCGCGACGCCGAGGCCTTCGACGAATACTCGATGCGGCTGGCCGAACTGTACGAGGCCTATGACGCGCAATGCCAGCGCGAGGGGGTGGCCGATTTCCCGGAGTTGCTGCTGCGCGCCTACGAACTGCTGTACCGCAACGAACCATTGCGCCAGCATTACCAGGACCGCTTCAAGCACATCCTGATTGACGAGTTCCAGGACACCAACACGCTGCAGTACCGCTGGCTCAAATTGTTTGCCGGCCCGCACACGGCGCTGTTCGCGGTGGGTGACGACGACCAGTCGATCTATGCATTCCGCGGCGCCAACACCGCCAACATGGCCGAGTTCGAACGCGAATTTGCACACGGCAACGTGATCAAGCTGGAGCAGAACTACCGCAGCCACGGCCACATCCTCACCGCCGCCAACACGCTGATTTCGCAGAACGCGCACCGCCTCGGCAAGAACCTGTGGACGGCGGAAGGCGACGGCGAGCCGATCCGCGTGTTCCAGGCCTATTCCGACCAGGAGGAGGCGAGCTTCGTGGTCGACGAGGTGCGTGCGCTCAACCGCGAGGGGATGAACCTGTCGGACATGGCGCTCTTGTACCGCTCCAACGCACAGTCGCGGGTGCTGGAGCACGCTTTGTTTTCGGCCAGCGTGCCGTATCGGGTCTACGGCGGGCTGCGCTTTTTCGAGCGCCAGGAAATCAAGCATGCGCTCGCCTACCTGCGCCTGTTGACCAATCCGGAAGACGACGGCGCGTTCCTGCGGGTAGTGAACTTCCCCACCCGCGGCATCGGTGCGCGCACCCTGGAGCAACTGGCTGACACCGCCGCGCGCTCGGGGGCGAGCCTGTGGCAGGCCGCCTGCACCAGCAGTGGAAAACTGGCCGGCTTTGCCAGGCTGATCGAGGACATCAAGCAGGTCACGCGCGACCTGCCGCTTGCGGAAGCGATCGATCATGTGATCGAGGCCTCGGGACTCGCCGACTACTACCGCGCCGACAAGGAAGGCGCCGACCGCCTGGAAAACCTCAACGAACTGGTCAACGCTGCCACGCTGTTTTCGGAGGAATCCGAGGAAAACACCCTCGATGCCTTTTTGGCCCACGCCGCACTGGAGGCCGGCGAACACCAGGCCGGCGCCGGTCATGACGCATTGCAGTTGATGACGGTGCACGCCGCCAAGGGACTGGAATTTCACGCCGTATTCATCACGGGGCTGGAAGAGGGATTGTTCCCGCACGAACAGAGCGCGAACGAGGAAAACGGCCTGGAAGAGGAACGGCGGCTGATGTACGTGGCGATCACCCGCGCGCGGCGGCGCCTGTACCTCTCGCACGCGCAGTCGCGCATGCTGCACGGGCAGATCCGCTACAGCCTGCCGTCGCGCTTTCTGGATGAGTTGCCCGAGCAGGTGCTGATGCATCTGAACCGCCGTAGCGAGCCCAGCTACCCGTCAAGCGTCCAGCTGCCGGATAGCAGCTACAGCACGAAGCGCCAGGCGCAAACCGGCAACGACACGGGCTACAAAGTGGGCCAGAGCGTCGCCCATGCCAAGTTCGGCACCGGCATCATCATCGATTTCGAGGGACGCGGCGCCGATGCGCGGGTGCAGGTGAAATTCCGCGAGGCCGGCACCAAGTGGCTGGCGCTGGCCTACGCCAAACTGTCGGCAGCCTGACTAGAGCGACACCACTTTTTCGGGCGCGGGCTCGTCCGCCCACACTGCGAAGATCGCCTGATACGAGGCATACAGCGAGCCGAACAGGATCGGCATCGCCACCAGCAGGCCGAGCAGCATCGGCACCAGCGCGGCCAGAAGCAGCACCGCGCCCAGCGCCAGTCCGTTCACCAGCATCGGCGCCCAGTTTTTGGCGACGGCCCTGAGGCTTACCCCCAGCGCGGTGGCAGGACGGGCCCCGCCGAACAGGATCAGCGCAGGCGCAAACCAGGTGGCCATGATCAACGGGGTGAACAGCAGCATGCCGGTGAATATCGCCGGCATGGCCTGGTTCAGGATCGCCTGCATTTCCGCCGGGTCTTTCTGTGACTGCGCTGCCGTCATGACCGCCTGCTGATCGAAGCCCATGCCGAGCATGATCTTTCCGATCAGCAGGGTGCCGAGCAGCTGCACCGCCCCCACCGCCATCAACGGAATCGCCGGGCCCCGCACACCCGCCAGAAAATTCGGCAGTTCGAGTTCGCCGCCGTCATCGAGCACGCGATATGCGGCCATGAAGCCGGCCACCATCAGCGGCGAAGCCAGTTCCGACAGCGAGGCGCCCACCACCGGAATCAGGCCGAGCGCCATCACCGTGCCGAACAGCACGGCAAACGCGGCAGACAGCAGCAGAGGGGTTTTTCGATACAGGCGAAAGCCATCGGCCACCCATTGAAAACCCTGGCTGGCCGCGACCTTGCGCGGGATGTCTTGATTGGATGCGGTCGTCATGCGGCGAATTTTAACCGACGCGCAAGACTATTTCGGCTCGCATTTGAAGCGGGGCGCAAAGACAGTGCTGAAGCACGGCAGAGCGTGGTTGTTGACGCTTCAGCGTCTTTACAACCACGGCCTGCCCCTCGCGGGTGAGGCGGGGGCGACAAGGTACCGGTTCAAATGCGCGCCGGAATCAGAATTCCTTGATCACCCACATCGGCGGGCGCATCCCCGAATCCAGGCTGTCCTGCCGCGCAAACTGGCCGTCGCCCTTCTGGTCGATGAGGTAATACGGCTTGCCGACCTTGGGGATGACTTTCAGCATGTAGAGCCTGCCGTTGGCGCGGTATTCGACGACCCGTCCCTGGCTGCTCGGCTTGATCGTCACCGCGGGCGCATCATCCGGACCCGGCGCGCCATCGGGCACCGGTTTCAGATCAGGCGGACGGTCGGACGGTGAAGCGGCAACGGCGAGGCCGCTCAGCATCAGGGTCAACAGCAAAACGGGTATGCGCATGTCAGGCTCCAGAAGACGAAGGGTTCAGTTTGGGTAAAGGGTTGGACGGAAACTTACAGGTTGAGCTGGATTTCGCGTTCAGCCAGCGATGGCATGAAGCCGCGTTTTTCATAATGGCTGAAGATGGCCTCGACCACATCTTCGGGTTTGTCGAGGATGTGCAAGAGGTCGACGTCCCCGGGTGAAATCATGCCTTCGTCCACCATCCTGGTTTTCACCCAGTCGGCCAGTCCCGCCCAGTAGGCCGAACCCACCAGGATGATGGGAATGGGCGCGATTTTTCCGGTCTGCACCAGGGTCAGCGCCTCGAACAGTTCGTCCAGCGTGCCGAAGCCGCCCGGCATGACGACGTAGGCCGCGGCGAATTTGACGAACATGACCTTGCGCGCAAAAAAGTGCTGGAAGGTCTGGCTGATGTCCTGATACGCATTGGCACTTTGCTCGTGCGGCAGCTGGATGTTGAGGCCGACACTGGGCGACTTGCCGAAATACGCGCCCTTGTTGGCCGCTTCCATGATGCCGGGGCCGCCGCCCGAAATGACCGAGAATCCCGCGTCGGACAACTTGCGGGCAATTTCTTCGGTCAGCATGTAATACGCATGGTCGGGCGGGGTGCGCGCACTGCCGAAGATCGAAACGGCGGGACGGATCGACGCCAGCCGCTCGGTCGCCTCGACGAACTCTGCCATAATCCCCAGCATCCGCCACGATTCGCGCGCCGAGTAATCGATCTCGGCGGTACGCCCCGGATCGGCGGTGGCAGGCAATTTATCAAAGTGCATTTTTCGAGCGCCTCGTGAACGATTCTAGTTTGAACCAGCCCAGTGTAAGTCAGTCCAGAAAAACCCTGCTGCTGGTGGACGGCTCGTCCTACCTGTATCGCGCGTTCCATGCGCTGCCCGATCTGCGCAACACGGCGGGCGAACCCACCAACGCGATCAAGGGTGTGCTCTCCATGCTGCGCCGGCTGCAGAAGGACTATGCGGCCGATTATATCGCCTGCGTGTTCGACGCGAAGGGCAAGACCTTCCGCGACGATCTCTACCCCGAATACAAGGCGCACCGCCCCGCCATGCCGGACGACCTGCGCTGCCAGATCGAGCCGCTGCACCAGGTGATCCGCGCCGAGGGCTGGCCGCTCGTCGTCATCGACGGCGTCGAGGCCGACGACGTGATCGGCACCCTGGTGCAGCACGCCACCCGGAAGGGCATCCGCAGCATCGTTTCCACCGGTGACAAGGACATGGCGCAACTGGTCGACGACCACGTGACGCTGGTCAACACCATGAGCGAGGAAACCCTCGACGAAGCAGGCGTCGCCGCCAAGTTCGGCGTGCCGCCGGAACGCATCATCGACTACCTCACCCTGATCGGCGATGCCGTCGACAACGTGCCCGGCGTCGCCAAGGTCGGGCCGAAAACCGCGGTGAAGTGGCTGGCCGAATACGGCACGCTCGACACCCTGCTGGCGCATGCCGACGAGATCAAGGGCGTGGTCGGCGACAACCTGCGCGCCGCGCGCGACTGGCTGCCGCAGGCGCGCGTGCTGCTCACCATCAAGATGGATGTCGCGCTGCCCTTCGATTTCGACGACCTCGTCCTGAAGCCGCGCGATGCCGATGCGTTGCGAAAACTGTTCGAGCGTTACGAGTTCCGCACCTGGCTGCGCGAACTCGACGCCGCCGCCACGGGTGAACCTGCCCCACCGGAACAGGATTGCAGCGGCGACCACCGCGCCTGCTACGAAACGATACTCACCGAGGCCGCACTCGACGCCTGGATCGCCCGGCTCGACGCGGCGCCGGCGTTTGCGCTCGACACCGAAACCACCAGCCTCAACGCGATGCAGGCCGAACTGGTCGGCATCTCGTTTGCCATCACCCACGGCGAGGCGGCCTACCTGCCGCTGGCGCACCACTATGCCGGCGCGCCGGAGCAACTGAATCGCAATGCCGTGCTGGCGAAGCTGAAGCCGCTGCTGGAAAATCCCGAACCCAAGATCGTCGGCCAGCACCTCAAGTACGACCGCCACATCTTTGCCAACTACGGCATCGCGCTCGGCGGTGTCGTCGACGACACCCTGCTGCAGTCCTACGTGCTCGAAGCCCACCAGTCGCATGAACTCGGCAATCTGGCGTCACGCCACCTGGGGCTCGCCACGATCAGCTACGACGACGTCACTGGCAAGGGCGCGTCGCGCATCGGCTTCGAGCAGGTGGACATCGAGCGCGCCAGCGAATACGCGGCGGAGGACGCCGACGTCACGCTACGCGTGCGGGATGCGCTGGCGCCGCAGATCGCCGCGTCAAGCAAGCTCGACTATGTGTACCGCCAGATCGAACTGCCGGTGGCCGAGATCCTGTTCCGCATGGAGCGCACCGGCGTGCTGCTGGATCGAAATCTGTTGGCGGTGCAGAGCGGCGAACTCGGCAGGAAAATGCTGGAACTGGAACAGCGCGCCTACCAAGAAGCCGGGCAGCCATTCAACCTCGGCTCGCCCAAGCAGATCGGCGACATCCTGTTCACGCAAAAGGGCCTGCCGGTGGTCAAGAAAACCCCCGGTGGCGCGCCCTCCACCGACGAGGAAACGCTGGAACAACTGGCGCTCGACCATCCCATTGCGCGGGCGATTCTTGACTACCGCGGGATGGCCAAGCTGAAATCGACCTATACCGACAAGCTGCCGCAGATGGTGCATCCGGTCACCGGGCGCCTGCACACCAGCTATTCGCAGGCCACTGCGGTGACCGGACGGCTGTCGAGTTCCGACCCCAACCTGCAGAACATCCCTGCGCGCACCTTGGAGGGCCGCCGCATCCGCGAGGCCTTCATCGCACCGCCGGGGCACGTGCTGGTATCGGCCGACTATTCGCAGATCGAGCTGCGCATCATGGCGCACCTGTCGGACGACGCTGGCCTGCTGCGCGCCTTTGCCGAGGACCGCGACATCCACACCGCCACCGCCGCCGAAGTGTTCGGCGTGGCGCTGGACGAGGTGAGCAGCGACCAGCGGCGCATGGCCAAGGTCATCAACTTCGGCCTTATCTACGGCATGTCGGCGTTCGGCCTGGCAAGCCAGCTCAACCTCGATCGCGCCGCCGCGCAGGCCTACATCGACCGCTACTTCGCGCGCTATCCCGGCGTGGCCGACTACATGCAGCGCACGCGCGAGGCGGCGCGCAGCCAGGGCTACGTCGAGACCGTGTTCGGACGCCGGCTGTACCTGCCGGAGATCAACGCAAAAAACGGACAGCGCCGCCAAGGCGCCGAGCGCGCCGCGATCAACGCGCCGATGCAGGGCACCGCAGCCGATCTCATCAAGCTGGCGATGATTGCGGTGCAGGGCTGGCTGGATACGGAAAAGCTGGCCAGCCGGCTGCTGCTGCAGGTGCACGACGAACTCATCCTCGAAGTGCCCGAGCGGGAACTTGACCGCGTGCGCGCCGAACTGCCCGCGCACATGTGCAATGTCGCCGAACTCAAGGTGCCCTTGCGCGTGGGCGTGGGATCCGGCAGCAACTGGGAGGCGGCGCACTGACCCCTAGTGTCGTGAATCTTAAATATCGAAACATAAAACGGCGTCTTTTTCCGCATGGCTGCGTTGCTCGTCGTTGCCATAGAGCCAGCTATGTCGCCTCCTCGCGCCTTTCCCTGCGAAAAAATCCATCCGTTTTATCTTGTCCCGCTATTTATGATTCACGACACTAGGCAGGCCAATGGGGAGCCCGGCTACGGTTTCGGCCCCCATGTAGGAAGGCCGCCCCGGCCCGATTTTCGCACCCATGCAAGCACCACGGCATCGGGCCGGGGGCGGCCCCCCTACGCCCTTCAGCGATGAAGCTTATTTTTTCAGGCTGTCCCGGATTTCGCGCAGCAGCACGATGTCTTCCGGCGGTGCTGCCGGAGCAGCGGGCGCAACGGGCTCTTCCTTCTTCAGCCGGTTGATCTGCTTGACGAGGATGAAGACGATGAAGGCCAGAATGATGAAATTGAGCAGGATCGTCAGGAAATTGCCGTAGGCAAATACCGGCACGTTGGCTTCCCTTAAGCCATCCAGCGTCATGACCGCGCCCTCCGGAACCGACCCGAGGGCAATGAACAGGTTGGAAAAATCAAAGCCGCCGAATACCGCGCCGACGATCGGCATGATCAAGTCCTTGACGATGGAGTCGACGATCTTGCCGAAGGCGGCGCCGATGATGACGCCCACCGCCAGGTCCATGGCATTGCCCTTGACCGCAAATTCCTTGAATTCCGAAATCATGCTCATGCTTCCTACCCCATTTTTCAGTCAAGTATTCAGCGTAGCAAATGTAGGCGTGGGGGCGAACGCCGCCATCTGGAAAGTAATTTCGTGCGGCTTGGTCGCGGCCCGCCGGGAGGGTAAAATGCCACCCCTTATGCGTATCGGCAGCCACCTCCTCAAGAACCGCCTGATCGTCGCCCCCATGGCCGGGGTGACCGACCGGCCTTTCCGCCAGCTTTGCAAGAAGCTGGGCGCGGGCATGGCGGTGTCCGAGATGGTGACGTCGAATTCGCTCTTGTACGGCTCGGCCAAGACCGCGCGGCGCGCCAACCACGAAGGCGAGGTCGACCCGATCAGCGTGCAGATCGCCGGCGCCGACCCGGCGATGATGGCGGAAGCGGCGCGCCACAACGTCGACCGTGGCGCGCAGATCATCGACATCAACATGGGCTGCCCGGCCAAGAAGGTATGCAACGTGATGGCGGGCTCCGCCCTGCTGCAGGACGAGGCGCTGGTCGGCCGCATCCTCGATGCGGTGGTGAAGGCGGTGCCCGAAGTGCCGGTGACGCTGAAGATCCGCACCGGCTGGGATCGCGAGCACCGCAATGCGCTCAACATCCTGAAAATCGCCGAAAATGCCGGGGTGCAGGCGCTGGCCATGCACGGCCGCACCCGCGCCTGCGGCTACACCGGCGAGGCCGAATACGACACCCTTCGCGCGGTGAAGGCGGAAGCGCGGATTCCGGTGATCGCCAACGGCGACATCACCACGCCGGAAAAAGCCCAATTCGTGCTGGAATACACCGGCGCCGACGCCGTGATGATCGGACGCGCCGCGCAGGGTCGCCCGTGGATCTTCCGCGAGATCGAGTACTTTCTGCAGACCGGCCAGCATCTGCCGCAGCCGGAAGTGGCTGAAATCCACACCGTCCTGCTCGAACATATTTACGACCTATATTCATTTTATGGGGACGTCACCGGGGTGCGCATCGCGCGCAAGCACATTTCCTGGTACACCCGCGGTCTGATCGGCAGCAGCGCCTTCCGCCACGCCATGAACCGGCTCGACTCGGTTGCCGAACAGCTCACCGTCGTGAATGAATATTTTGCCCAGGCGGCACGTGCCGACAGCCGCCTGCGCTACGAAACCGGTCTCGACAACAATAACGCGCAAGACATGCTTCAGGCCTCACGGCTCGCAGCATAAAAGGGAACCTAAAAATGATAGAAGAAAACGAAATCGCCGCCTGCATGCGGCGGTCGCTCAACCGCTATTTCAAGGACCTCGACGGCGAAACGCCGAGCGAGATTTACGGCATGGTTTTGAGCGCGGTGGAAAAACCCCTGCTGGCCTACATCCTCGATCGCGCCGAAGGCAACCAGACGCGCGCCGCCGACATGCTCGGCATCAACCGCAACACCCTGCGCAAGAAAATGCGCGAACACGGCCTCTCCGAATAAACCCATCATGACCATTGCCACAACCAAAATACAGCGTGCCCTGCTCTCCGTGTCGGATAAAACCGGCCTCGTCGAATTCGCCCGCGCGCTCGCCACGGCCGGCGTCGAACTGCTGTCCACCGGCGGCACGGCCAAGGCGCTGCGCAACGCCGGCCTCGCGGTGATCGACGTCAGCGAATACACCGGCTTCCCGGAAATGCTCGACGGCCGCGTCAAGACCCTGCACCCCAAGGTCCACGGCGGCATCCTGGCGCGCCGCGACCTGCCCGAGCACGTTGCGACGATGAATGAACATGGCATGGGCACCATCGATCTGGTGTGCGTCAACCTGTATCCCTTCGTCGCCACGGTGTCGAAACCGCACACACTGGACGAGGCGATCGAGAACATCGACATCGGCGGTCCGGCCATGGTGCGTTCGTCGGCCAAGAACTATCACCATGTCGCCATCGTCACCGACCCCGCCGACTATCCGGCGCTGGTCACCGAGATGCAGGCCCACGGCGGTTCTCTGACCGACGCCACCCGCTTCAAGCTGGCGAAGAAAGCCTTCACCCACACCGCGCAGTACGACGGCCACATCAGCAACTATCTCACCGCGCTGAGCGAGAACGGCGAACGCGAAACCTTCGGCGAACAGCTCACGCTGCAGTTTTCCCGCGCGCAGACCTGCCGCTACGGCGAGAACCCGCACCAGGCCGGCGCCTTCTACGTCGAGGCCAACGCCCCCGCCGGTACCATCGCGACGGCGCGCCAGATCCAGGGCAAGGAACTGTCCTACAACAACATCGCCGACACCGACGCGGCGCTCGAATGCGTGAAGCTGTTCGACACCGCGCCCGCCTGCGTCATCGTCAAGCACGCCAATCCCTGCGGCGTCGCCTACGGAAGCAGCCTGCTGGACGCCTACAACCGCGCCTACCAGACCGATCCCGAATCGGCCTTCGGCGGCATCATCGCCTTCAACGGCCGGCTCGATGGCGAGACCGCCGCCGCCATCGTCGAGCGCCAGTTCGTCGAGGTCATCATCGCCCCCGAAGTCAGCCCGGAGGCCTCAGCCGCGGTGGCCGCGAAAAAGAACGTGCGCCTGCTCGAATGCGGGAAGTGGACCGGTTCGGTCGCCCAGCTCGACATGAAGCGCGTGGCCGGCGGTCTGCTGGTGCAGGACGCCGACGTGCTGCTGCACGGCGAGCTGAAGACCGTCACCGACCGCGCGCCGACCCCGCAGGAGATGGACGACCTGCTGTTCGCCTGGCGCGTCGCCAAGTTCGTCAAGTCCAACGCGATCGTCTACGCCCATGACCGCATGACCGTCGGCGTCGGCGCGGGTCAGATGAGCCGCATCAACTCCGCGCGCATCGCCGCGATCAAGGCCGAGCACGCCGGCCTGCCGGTGCCCGGATCGGTGATGGCCTCCGACGCCTTCTTCCCCTTCCGCGACGGCATCGACCAGGCCGCCGCAGCGGGCATCAAGGCCGTGATCCAGCCCGGCGGCTCGATGCGCGACGACGAAGTCATCGCGGCGGCCAACGAGCACGGCATCGCGATGGTGTTCACCGGCACGCGGCATTTCAGGCATTAAGGCAGTCGAGATCGGAGAGTCGAGCGTGGAGCGCAAAAGCCCCGCGTCCCGACTCACCACTCTCGGCTCACCACTCTCCGCTCTCGACTCTAAACTCTCGGCTCCAACATGAAACTCCTAGTCATCGGCTCCGGCGGACGCGAACACGCACTGGCGTGGAAGTTCGCGCAATCGCCCCGCGTCTCGCAGGTTTTCGTTGCGCCCGGCAACGGCGGCACGGCGACGGAGGATGGGCTCGTCAACGTACCGCTCACCGAGATTCCCGCGCTGGTCGAGTTTGTCCGCCGCGATTCCGACATCGCGCTGACCGTGGTCGGCCCCGAAGCGCCGCTGGCGGCCGGCGTGGTCGACGCCTTCCGCGCCGCCGGGCTGAAGATTTTCGGCCCCACGCAGGCCGCCGCCCAGCTCGAAAGCTCGAAGGATTTCGCCAAGCAGTTCATGGCGCGCCACGGCATTCCCACCGCGGCCTTCGGCACCTTCACCGACGCCGCCGCGGCGCATGCCTACATCGATCAGCACGTCGCGCCCATCGTGGTGAAGGCCGACGGCCTGGCTGCCGGCAAGGGCGTGGTGGTCGCCGCCACGGCGGATGAAGCGCACGCCGCGGTCGATGCCATGCTCGCCGGCAACAGCCTGGGCGACGCCGGCCACCGCGTGGTGATCGAGGAATGCCTCCTGGGTGAAGAGGCCAGCTTCATCGTCATGGTCGACGGCGAACACGTGCTGGCGCTGGCATCGAGCCAGGACCACAAGCGCCTGGGCGACGGCGACACCGGCCCCAACACCGGCGGCATGGGCGCCTATTCGCCCGCGCCGGTGGTCACCCCCGAACTGCACGCGCGCATCATGCGCGAGGTGATCCATCCCACGGTGGAAGGCATGGCCGCCGACGGCATCCGCTTCACCGGCTTTCTCTACGCCGGCATCATGATCGGCGCCGACGGCGCGCCCAGGGTGCTCGAATTCAACTGCCGCATGGGCGACCCGGAAACCCAGCCGATCATGATGCGGCTCAAATCCGACCTCGTCGGCCTGGTGGAAGCCGGCGTCAACGGCCGCCTCGACCAGATCGAAGTCGAATGGGATCGCCGCACCGCGCTCGCGGTGGTGCTCGCCGCCGCCGGCTATCCCGACGCCCCGCAAAAAGGCGCCGTCATCGGCCCGCTGCCGGCCGCGGCCGAAGACCTGCACATCTTCCACGCCGGCACCGCGTCGCAGGATGGCAAGACCGTGGTGAGCGGCGGCCGCGTGCTGGCAGTCACCGCGCTCGGCGACAGCGTGCGCATGGCGCAAAAGCGCGTCTACGAAGCGGTGGCCGGCATCCGCTTCGACGGCATGCAATACCGTCGCGACATCGGCTGGCGCGCGCTGGACCGGAAGAAGTAAGCCGTGAGCCACGACGCGGCAGACTTGCGCGTCCACCTGCGGCGCGGCGGCCTGATCGCCTACCCGACCGAATCCTGCTACGGCCTCGGCTGCGACCCGCGCAACCCGCGCGCACTCAAGCGCCTCATCCGGCTGAAGGGCCGCAGCGCCGCCAAGGGCCTGCTCCTGATCGCCGACCGCTTCAAACGCCTGCAGCCCTTTATCCACGCCTTGAGTCCGGCTGACCGCGCGCGGATGCAGCAGAGCTGGCCCGGCCCCGTCACCTGGGTGGTGCCGGCGTCCGGAGCCTGTTCGCCCCTGCTCACCGGCGGACGCGACACCATTGCCGTACGCGTCACCGCCCATCCCGGGGCTGCGCGCCTGTGCCGCCGCCTCGGCATGGCGCTGGTCTCCACC
>JBAVWB010000003.1:0-3282 GCA_049697615.1 Thiobacillus sp.
CTCTGCCTCACCTTAGGGGCCGACTCACCCTGCGCCGATGAACGTTGCGCAGGAAACCTTGGGTTTTCGGCGAGGGAGCTTTTCACTCCCTTTATCGCTACTCATGTCAGCATTCGCACTTCTGATATCTCCAGCATCCATTACCAGACACCTTCACAGACTTACAGAACGCTCCTCTACCATATGCACAAAGTGCATATCCGAAGCTTCGGTTACGTGCTTAGCCCCGTTACATCTTCCGCGCAGGACGACTCGACTAGTGAGCTATTACGCTTTCTTTAAAGGATGGCTGCTTCTAAGCCAACTTCCTAGCTGTCTATGCCTTCCCACATCGTTTTCCACTTAGCACGTCATTTGGGACCTTAGCTGTCGGTCTGGGTTGTTTCCCTCTTGACACCGGACGTTAGCACCCGATGTCTGTCTCCCATGCTCGCACTTCACGGTATTCGGAGTTTGCTATGCCGCAGTAAATCGCAATGATCCCCACTAACATTACAGTGCTCTACCCCCGTGAGTGATACATGAGGCGCTACCTAAATAGCTTTCGAGGAGAACCAGCTATCTCCGGATTTGTTTAGCCTTTCACCCCTATCCACAGCTCATCCCCTAATTTTTCAACATTAGTGGGTTCGGACCTCCAGTGCGTGTTACCGCACCTTCATCCTGGCCATGGATAGATCATCCGGTTTCGGGTCTACGCCCCGCTACTATGCGCCCTATTAAGACTCGCTTTCGCTTCGCCTCCCCTATTCGGTTAAGCTCGCAACGGAACGTAAGTCGCTGACCCATTATACAAAAGGTACGCAGTCACCCCAGCTTGATTGACCCTCCGGGTCATCAAGCTGGCGTGCCCACAACGCTGCGCGTTGTGCGCCACCCACCTAATTTCACTCCTTCTTAAACCTTTTGAGTCGCATCGCTTCGCGATGCTCCTCGAAAGACCTGAAGGCCAATTAAGCTGGGGCTCCCACTGTTTGTATGCATGCGGTTTCAGGATCTATTTCACTCCCCTCCCGGGGTTCTTTTCGCCTTTCCCTCACGGTACTGGTTCACTATCGGTCGACTACGAGTATTTAGCCTTGGAGGATGGTCCCCCCATGTTCAGACAGGATTTCACGTGTCCCGCCCTACTTGTCTCATGCCTAGTTCCACACTCTTGTTTTCGCGTACGGGGCTATCACCCACTATGGCCAGACTTTCCAGACTGTTCCACTAACAAAAATGCTAAATCATGAAGGCTCTTCCCAATTCGCTCGCCACTACTATGGGAATCTCGGTTGATTTCTTTTCCTCGAGCTACTTAGATGTTTCAGTTCACTCGGTTCGCTCTACCTGGCCTATGTATTCAGCCAGGAGTACCCTTGCGGGTGGGTTCCCCCATTCAGAAATCTCCGGATCAAAGCTCTATTGCCAGCTCCCCGAAGCTTATCGCAGGCTTACGCGTCTTTCATCGCCTGTAGTCGCCAAGGCATCCACCACATGCACTTAGTCGCTTGACCCTATAATTTTGAGCACCAACAACGCTCGCGCGCCGCTGATGTCCGCATTACAGGTGTGTTTGCTTTCCATACACCCAGGCTCGGCGCCTGACTGTATGGTTAATACAATCTCAACCCATGTTGGGATGTTCATCACAAACATCCCACCTTCTTCCAAATTTTTAAAGATCAGCCGTTACGCATAAAGCGTAAGCACTAAAGCCAACAAAGCTTCACTGCTTACGATTCACGCTGATAGGTACTACTTGCTCCGAAGGCCGAAACCCAAGCCCTTGATGTCTGGTGGAGGATGACGGGATCGAACCGACGACCCCCTGCTTGCAAAGCAGGTGCTCTCCCAGCTGAGCTAATCCCCCATTAAGGACTGATAACCGGCGCATCGCTGCGTTGCTCAATCCCTTGTGTGCAAAAGCACACGGCGGGATTTCGCGCCTTGCGCTGCTTGGTTCTCAATCCTTAATGAACCTAAACAGCACAGCTCAGCACCGAGACCCAACCCAAAGTCTGGTGGGCCTGGGAAGACTTGAACTTCCGACCCCACGCTTATCAAGCGTGTGCTCTAACCAACTGAGCTACAAGCCCGGCTTTAAAACAACCGATAGGTGTGAGTGTTGAAGCGGCTTTCTCTAGAAAGGAGGTGATCCAGCCGCAGGTTCCCCTACGGCTACCTTGTTACGACTTCACCCCAGTCATGAAACCCACCGTGGTAAGCGCCCCCCTTGCGGTTAGGCTACCTACTTCTGGCAGATTCCACTCCCATGGTGTGACGGGCGGTGTGTACAAGACCCGGGAACGTATTCACCGCGGCATGCTGATCCGCGATTACTAGCGATTCCGACTTCATGCTCTCGAGTTGCAGAGAACAATCCGGACTACGATCGGCTTTCTGGGATTGGCTCCACCTCGCGGCTTGGCAACCCTCTGTACCGACCATTGTATGACGTGTGAAGCCCTACCCATAAGGGCCATGAGGACTTGACGTCATCCCCACCTTCCTCCGGTTTGTCACCGGCAGTCTCATTAGAGTGCCCTTGCGTAGCAACTAATGATAAGGGTTGCGCTCGTTGCGGGACTTAACCCAACATCTCACGACACGAGCTGACGACAGCCATGCAGCACCTGTGTTCCGATTCCCTTTCGGGCACTCCCGCATCTCTGCAGGATTCCGGACATGTCAAGGGTAGGTACGGTTTTTCGCGTTGCATCGAATTAATCCACATCATCCACCGCTTGTGCGGGTCCCCGTCAATTCCTTTGAGTTTTAGTCTTGCGACCGTACTCCCCAGGCGGGGCACTTAATGCGTTAGCGACGGCGCGGATCTCGTTGGTTGAGACCCACACCTAGTGCCCAACGTTTACGGCATGGACTACCAGGGTATCTAATCCTGTTTGCTACCCATGCTTTCGCTCCTCAGCGTCAGTTACGGCCCAGAGCGGCGCCTTCGCCGCTGGTGTTCCTCATGATATCTGCGCATTTCACCGCTACACCATGAATTCCCCGCTCCCCTACCGCACTCTAGTCACAGCAGTATCGGATGGCCTCTCTGGGTTGAGCCCAGAGTTTTTACACCCGACTTACCGAACCGCCTACGAGCTCTTTACGCCCAATAAATCCGGATAACGCTTGGTGCCTACGTGTCACCGCGGCTGCTGGCACGTAGTTGGCCGCACCTTCTTCTACAGGTACCGTCATTTTCTTCCCTGCTGAAAGCGGTTTACAACCCTAAGGCCTTCTTCCCGCACGCGGCGTTGCTGCATCAGGCTTTCGCCCATTGTGCAAGAT
>JBAVWB010000004.1:0-5711 GCA_049697615.1 Thiobacillus sp.
GTTTTTTTCATTGTGATTCCAATAGTGTTGCAGCCCGGTATTTTTGCAGGCGTTCAATCAGCGCGACAAGGTCGGCATCACCCGCAGGCGACCGGCCTTGCAGCCTGTCGACAATGTCCATGTCCGACAGGTCCAGCAGCCGCTCCAGCGCGGCGGCCTCGCCAGCCTCAAGTGTAGCGCGGTGCGCCTGCAGAAAGCCACCCAGCCAGAGATCCAGCTCGAGCAAGCCGCGCCGGCAGCGCCAGGCCATTCTATCGATTTTGGCGTCGCGTTCGCCCCCTCTCCCGCCGCCCTCTCCCCGCCCTCTCCCCCCTGCGGGAGAGGGTGATGAGGCTGATCCCACCCCGATCAACGAGGGTTGGGGTGAGGGCGCGAAGCTGTCAGACACGGCGTTTCACCAGCAGCGACTTGATGCGCCCGATCGCCGCCGTCGGGTTCAGCCCCTTGGGGCAGGCGTCGACGCAGTTCATGATGCCGCGGCAGCGATACAGCCGGTACGGGTCTTCCAGGTTGTCGAGCCGCGCCGCGGTCGCCTCGTCGCGCGAATCGGCGATGAAGCGGTAGGCCTGCAAGAGCCCCGCCGGGCCGACGAAGGTCTCCGGGTTCCACCAGAACGAGGGGCACGCGGTGGTGCAGCAGGCGCACAGGATGCATTCGTAGGCGCCGTCGAGCAGCGCGCGGTCTTCCTGACTTTGCAGGCGCTCGACCTCCGGCTCGGGATCGTCGTTGATCAGCCACGGCTTGATCGAGCGGTACTGCTTGTAGAACGGCTCCATGTCGACGATCAGGTCGCGGATCACCGGCAGCCCCGGCAGCGGCCGCACCTCGATCGGTTCCTTCAGCTCGGAGAGCGGCGTGATGCACGCCAGCCGATTGCGGCCATTCACGTTCATTGCGTCCGAGCCGCACACGCCTTCGCGGCAGGAGCGGCGCACCGAGAGCGTCTCGTCCTGTGCCTTGATCGCCAGCAGCGCGTCGAGCAGCATCTTGCCGGCGGGGTCGATGTCGAGCTCGACGTCCTGCATGAAGGGTTGTTCGCCGGATTCGGGGGAGTAGCGGTAGAGGCGGAATTTCATGTGGGCCTCCACACGTCCGTCATTGCAGGGCGTGGCCGAAGCAATCCAGAACACCGTACGCCAAGTGAACAATGGCTTGAACAGTCAATGCGAGGTAATGAGGGCCACAATGACGTATAGGCCGTCAACTCCGCCCGCATTCTGGATTGCTTCGGCTGCGCCTCGCAATGACGGCCCACTTGGTCATTGCGAGCAACGCGAAGCAATCCAGAATTACGTACGCTAGCCAAGTATGTCGTCATATAAATCACGCCAGCCAGGATTCATCGTTTCGATCAAAGCGAGCTTCTTGGCCCTGGAACCGCCCTTGATCTGCTTTTCACGCGCAATTGCGGCAGCCATTTCCTCTGCAAGTTCGTAATACACCAGACTATGCACTGAATAGTTCTGTGTGAACCCATCAACAACGTTGTTTCGATGCTGCCATATCCGCTTGACCAGATCCGATGTCACGCCGGTATAAAGCGTGCCATTCTGCTTGCTAGCGAGGATGTAGACAGCGGGCTGTTTAGGCGAATTCATCCGCATGCATTCTGGATTGCTTCGGCTGTGCCTCGCAATGACACGCGATCATCAATACACCCTCTCCTTCGGCCGGATCGACTCCACCGTCAACGGCTTCAACCGCACCGGCTTGGCGTCCACCTGATCCCCCTCGCGCGAATACAGCGTGTGCTTCAGCCAGTGTTCATCGTCGCGCTCGGGGAAATCCTGCCGCGAGTGCGCACCGCGGCTTTCAGTGCGATTCAGCGCCGACACCAGCGTTGCGCGCGCCACCCCCATCAGATTCTCCAGTTCCAGCGCCTCGATGCGCGCGGTGTTGAACACGCGACTGGTGTCCTGCAAGCCGGCGTGCGTCAACCGTGCTTCCAGCGCATTCAATTTTTCCAGCCCCTCGCGCAAGACCGCGTCGGTGCGGAACACGCCGGCATGCGTCTGCATCATGCGACGCAAATCATCGGTAATCGCCGCCACGCGTTCGATGCCGGGGCGGTCCCAGCGCGCGAGCCGTGCCTGGCTGGCTTCGGCCGCGCGCTCCGGCAGCGGGCGCGGATAGGGGTTGTCGCGCAGGGTTTCCTGCATGTGTTTCCCCGCAGCGCGGCCGAACACGATGAGGTCGAGCAACGAGTTGCCGCCGAGGCGGTTGGCGCCGTGCACCGACACGCAGGCGCATTCGCCGACGGCGTACAGCCCGGGCACCGGCTCCTCGGGACCGAAGCGCGCGGGCGCGACGACCTGGCCGTGCAGATTGGTGGGGATGCCGCCCATCATGTAGTGCGCGGTCGGCGCGACTGGAATGGGCCTCTCGACCGGATCGACGCCGGCGAAGCGGATCGACAGGTCGCGGATGCCCGGCAGTTTCTCGGCGATGAGCTTCTCGCCCAGGTGGTCGAGCTTGAGGTCGACATAATCCCTGCGCGGACCGCAGCCGCGCCCTTCGGCGATTTCAATGGCGATGGCGCGCGCCACCACGTCGCGCCCGGCCAGGTCCTTCGCATGCGGCGCGTAGCGTTCCATGAAGCGCTCGCCGTGCCTGTTCAAGAGATAGCCGCCCTCGCCGCGCACGCCCTCGGTGATGAGGCAGCCGACGCCGGCGATCCCGGTGGGATGGAACTGCCAGAATTCCATGTCCTGCAGCGGCAGCCCGGCGCGCAGCACCATGCCGAGGCCGTCGCCGGTGTTGATCATGGCGTTGCTGCTGTTGCCGAACACGCGCCCTGCTCCGCCGGTGGCGAGCAAGGTGGTGCGCGCCTCGATCAGCAGCGGCTCGCCGGTCTCGATGGAGATCGCGGTGACGCCGAGGCAATAGCCGTCTTCGTCGCGCACGAGGTCGAGCGCGAAGTATTCGTCGAAGAACTGGGTGCGGTGATGGATGTTCTGCTGGTACAGCGTGTGCAGCAGCGCGTGGCCGGTGCGGTCGGCGGCAGCGCAGGTGCGGGTGGCCTGCTCGCCGCCGAAGTGCTTCGACTGCCCGCCGAAGGGGCGCTGGTAGATCTTGCCGTTGTCCAGCCGCGAGAACGGCAGGCCCATGTGTTCGAGCTCGTAGACCGCACTGGCGGCCTCGCGGCACATGAACTCGATCGCGTCCTGGTCGCCGAGCCAGTCGCCGCCCTTGACCGTGTCGTACATGTGCCATTCCCAGCGGTCGTCGTCGACGTTGGCAAGTGCGGCGGTGATGCCGCCCTGCGCCGAGACGGTATGCGAACGCGTGGGGAAGACCTTCGACACCACCGCGACCTTGTAGTCCGAGCGCGCAAGCTGCAGCGCCGCGCGCAGGCCGGCACCGCCGCCGCCGATGATGAGTGCGTCGAAGCGGCGCGTGTTCATGTTGCACTCCACAAAATCGCAGCAAGCCACGCGACGCTGCCCGCCAGGGTCATGATCACCGCCAGGTACAAAACCAGTCTAAGTCCTGTTGAACGGACATAGTCCATGAAGATGTCGCGCATTCCCACCCAGGCGTGCAGCGCCAGCGCCGCCGCCGTCAGCAGCATCAGCACGCGCAGCCACAGCGGCGCGAACAGTGCCTGCCAGCCGGCAAAATCGAGCGGCAACGCAGTCAGCAAATAAAATGCCAATCCCGGCAGGGCCAGCGCCAGCAGCACGGCGGAAGCACGCTGCACAAGCCAGGTGCCGGTGCCGGTATGCGCGCCGGTGGCCGACTTCATCCGAACAGCCTCCAGGCGGCCAGCAGCGTGACCAGCCCGCTCGCCAGCACGACGGCGAGACTGCTCTGCCGCGCGTTCTTCAGGTCCGTTCCCCAGTGCGCATCGAGCGCCAGATGCCGCACGCCGGCCAGGAGATGATGCGCAAACGTCCAGACCAAGCCCAGCAGCAGCAATCGGGCCAGCGGATGCGCAATGCAATCGGCGATACGGCGAAAACCGGCTTCGTCCGCGAGCGACACCGACAGAGCCCACACGCCCAGCGGAAGGGCCGCAAACAGCAGCGCACCCGACACCCGGTGCAGGATCGACACCCAGCCGGGAAGCGGCAGATGGATGCGGAACAGATTGAGGTAAACGGGGCGCGCGATCGGCTTCACGGCACGGTCGATATCAGGTTGGCCGGGTTAACGACGCCTGACGGATGCCTTGGCCTGCTTCACTGTCGTCGCGGCCGCCTTTTTCGTGGCGACCTTCTTCACCGCGGTCTTCTTCACCGCGGTCTTCCGGGCGCCGGCCTTCGCCGCCTTCGCCACTGCCTGCGGCACGCGCTCGGCCAGACGCGGATCGAAGGGTTTGGGCAGGATGTAATCCGGGCCGAATTTCAGCTTCTTCAACTTGTAGGCTTTCAGCACCGAGGCCGGCACCGGCTCGCGCGCCAGTTCAGCCAGCGCATGCACCGCGGCGATCAGCATGGACTCTGTGATCTGCTTGGCACGTGCGTCGAGCGCACCGCGGAAGATGAAGGGAAAGCCCAGCACGTTGTTGACCTGGTTGGGGTAATCCGAACGCCCGGTCGCCATGATGAGATCGCTGCGTGCGGCCTTCGCCTTCTCCGGCGCGATCTCGGGATTGGGATTGGCGAGGGCGAAGACCACCGGCTTGTCGGCCATGGACTTCACCATCGCCGGGCTCACCAGGTTGGCGCCGGACACGCCGACGAACACGTCGGCGCCGGCCATTGCCTCTTCCAGCGTACGCAATTTTGTCTTGCGTGCGTAAGCCTTCTTGAAACTGTTGAGGTCGGTGCGCTCCTTGTGCACCACGCCCCTGGAGTCCACCAGGAGGATGTTGGCTTTTTTCGCGCCTATCGCGACCAGCAGGTTCATCGACGCGATACCCGCCGCACCCGCACCGAGACAGACGATCCTGGCGGTTTCCAGCGTCTTGCCCTGCACGTGCAGCGCATTGATGAGGCCGGCGCAGATGATGGTGGCGGTGCCGTGCTGGTCGTCGTGGAATACCGGGATGTCGAGCGACTTCTTCAGCGCCGCTTCGATCTCGAAGCAGTGCGGCGCGGCGATGTCCTCGAGGTTGATGCCGCCGAAGGTGGGCGCAATCGCTTCCACCACCTTGATGAAATCCTGCGGGGTCCTGGCATTGACTTCGATGTCGTAGACGTCGATGCCGGCGAACTGCTTGAACAGCACGGCCTTGCCTTCCATCACCGGCTTGGATGCGAGCGGACCGAGGTTGCCCAGGCCGAGGATGGCGGTACCGTCGGTGATCACCGCGATCAGGTTGCCCTTGTTGGTGTAGTCGTAGGCTTTTTCAGGATTCTTCGCGATTTCCAGCACCGGCTGTGCCACCCCGGGGGTGTAGGCCAGCGAGAGATCTTCCTGCGTGGAACAGGGCTTGGACGATTCGACCGAAAGCTTGCCGGGCTTGGGCAGGCGATGGTAATCGAGGGCTTTTTTCTTGAGGGAGGCTTGGCTCATGACGGCAATTCAGGCTGGATAAACAAGCCGTCATTATCGCGGATTCGGAGCCTATTGCAGCAGGAATCATGCCCCGCGCCGGTTACTTGTGGGATGCAGTGCAAGGCGCGGGGGGCGCCGTGTAGTCATTCTCCACAAGCCACCCGCAACACGGCAATGCGCCCACAGGCAACCGGCCCTCCGGGTTGAGGCCAGGATCGGCGTCTGCGGCGTTGCAGCACTTGGCAATGGAATGACCATTGCCTGCGCAC
>JBAVWB010000005.1:0-5404 GCA_049697615.1 Thiobacillus sp.
TCCATAGGTAGAGCGGCTTGCCCTTGTAGGACCACTGTTTCGAACCGTCGTCGCGGGTGATGACGGCGTAGTCTCCGTTCGCCTTGTCGGATGCGGCGGCGGCCAGGGGTGGCCACTTGATGGCGCAGTCGCCGTTGCAGACGCTCTTGCCGGAACCGGCCACGTCCTTGTCGAAGCTGTACAGCGTCATCCCGGCCGGGTTGGTGAGCGCGCCCGACTGGGTCTTGGCGGGCACGGTGGCGGTGGCGCAGGCAACCAACAGGCTCAGCGCGGCGAGGGAAAGGGTCAATCGGGTGTTCATGGCGTTTCCTTGTTCAAGGGGGTGAGAGGAATGGGCAAGTCTGTGCTTGCATGAACGTGAACACCTTTGTCCCGTAGTTTATTCCCCTCGCAGCGATATTTTTCTGGATAGCCGGCCTGTAGGGTCAAGGTCTGATTTAAAACCACGCTGCAGGAGCGTGAAAAAATGCTTGCGAAATTCAAAACGTTTCAATTATCATTGAAACATGGAAACAAAGACCGTCGTCACCGCCCTTGCCGCCCTGGCCCAGGATTCCCGTCTGGCCATCTTTCGCACGCTGGTCCAGGCCGGTCCGGCGGGTCTTGCCGCCGGCCGGATCAGCGAACTCACCGGCATCGCGCCGTCCTCGCTGTCCTTCCACCTGAAGGAGCTGTCGCACGCCGGCATGGTGAGCTCGCAGCAGGCGGGGCGCTTTGTCATCTACACCGCAAATTTCGCAACCATGAACGCGCTGCTCGGTTTTCTCACCGAAAACTGCTGCGGCGGCAATCCCTGCTCGCCGGTTTGCACCCCCGTTTGTTCGACTGAAAAGGAACCCTCATGAAACGCCTCCACGTACACGTTGCGGTCGACGATCTGGCCGCCAGCATCAAGTTCTATTCCGCCATGTTCGCCGCCGAGCCGACCGTCGCCAAGGACGATTACGCGAAATGGATGCTCGACGATCCGCGTGTGAACTTCGCGATTTCGGCACGCGGCGCCGCGCCCGGCCTCAACCATCTGGGCGTTCAGGTCGAAAACGCCGAGGAACTGGCCGAGATGAACGCGCGCCTGCAAAAGCTCGACGCCGACGTGGTGGAGGAAATGGGCACCGCCTGCTGCTACGCCAAGTCGGACAAGTACTGGGCGACCGACCCCACCGGCATCGCCTGGGAGACCTATCACACGCTCGACAGCATCCCGGTGTTCGGCGGCCAGGAAGCAAGCGGCTGCTGCGTGCCCGAGCCTGCCGTGGCCAAGGTGTCCGGCTGCATCCCGGTCAAGGGCAAGCCGGCCGCGGGCGGCTGCTGCTGAGTTTTTCTTTCATCAATCAAGGGGGCTATCGTGGCTGAAAAAAAATACACCGTGCTGGTGCTGTGCACCGGCAATTCCTGCCGCTCGCAAATGGCCGAAGTGCTGCTGAACCATGACCTCGCCGGCCAGGTTCGCGCGCTCTCCGCCGGCACCCGGCCGCAGCCCAAGGTGGCCGACGGCGCCATCGCGGCGCTGCAAGCCGCCGGTCTGAACACCGACGGCCTGCACCCGAAGGACATCGACGCGGTGATGAACGAGGACATCGACCTGGTGGTCACCGTGTGCGACAACGCGAAGGAAGCATGCCCGATCTTTCCGAAGCCGATTCCGGCCATCCACCTGCCGTTCCACGACCCGCACGGCGAGCCGCTGGAGAGCTTCCTCGCGGTGCGCGACGACATCCGCACCCGGCTGATTGCGGCGGTGCGCGAGAAACTCGGACTGCAGGCCGCCGCGGCCTGATTCGACGGAGACGCTGCCATGGCCGAACCGGTCTTCAATGTGCTGTTCCTGTGTACCGGCAATACGGCGCGCTCGATCCTGGCCGAGTCGCTGCTGAACAATCTCGGCAAGGGGCGCTTCCGGGCGTTCAGCGCGGGCAGCCATCCTGGCGGGCGGCTCAATCCGTTTGCGCTGGAATTGCTGGAAAAAAATCATTTCCCCACTGCCGAATTGCGTAGCAAGTCATGGGACGAGTTCGCGCAGCCCGATGCGCCGCAGCTGGATTTCGTCTTCACCGTGTGCGACAACGCCGCAGGTGAAGTCTGCCCGGTGTGGCCGGGGCAACCGATCAGCGCGCACTGGGGCATTCCCGATCCGGCCGCAGTGGAAGGCAGCGACGAGGCGAAGCGCCGTGTCTTTGTTGACGCGATGAACCAGTTGCAGCGCCGCGTCTGCATGTTCGTCAGTCTGCCGTTCGACAAGCTGGACCGCATGAAGCTGCAACAGGCCGTACGCGAGATCGGGAGAACGGCATGAGCGCGCCAACTTTAATGGAGTTCGCTCGATGAGCGCACAGTGTGAAGTGACCGGGAAGCGCGCTGCCGGCGCGCCGATGAGCGTGTTCGAGCGCTGGCTCTCGCTGTGGGTGGCGCTGTGCATCGTCGCCGGCGTTCTGCTCGGCCAGCTGTTCCCTGCGCCGTTCCAGGTGCTGGGGCGCATGGAAGTCGCGCAGGTGAACATTCCGGTCGGCCTGCTGATCTGGATCATGATCATCCCGATGCTGATGAAGATCGACTTCGGCGCCCTGCACCAGGTGAAGTCGCACTGGAAGGGCATCGGCGTCACGCTCTTCGTCAACTGGGCGGTGAAGCCGTTTTCGATGGCGCTCCTGGCGTGGCTGTTCATCCGCCACTGGTTCGCGCCCTACCTCCCGGCGGAACAGCTCGACAGCTACGTCGCCGGCCTCATCCTGCTGGCCGCCGCACCCTGTACCGCGATGGTATTCGTGTGGAGCCGGCTCACCGGCGGCGACCCCTACTTCACGCTGTCGCAGGTGGCGCTCAACGACGCCATCATGATCTTCGCCTTCGCACCCATCGTCGGCCTGCTGCTGGGCTTGTCGGCGATCGTGGTGCCGTGGGATACGCTCTTCACTTCGGTGGTGCTCTACATCGTCGTCCCGGTGATCCTGGCGCAGGTCTGGCGCCGCCTGCTGCTGAAGCGGGGGCAGGCGGCGTTCGACGCGGTGATGGCGCAGCTCGGCCACGTGTCCATCCTCGCGCTGCTCGTCACGCTGGTGCTGCTGTTCGCCTTCCAGGGCGAGCAGATCATCGCGCAGCCTTTGATCATTGCGCTGCTCGCGGTGCCCATCCTGATCCAGGTGTTCTTCAATTCGGGCCTGGCCTACTGGCTGAACCGCAAGGTGGGCGAGAAGCACAGCGTCGCCTGCCCGTCGGCGCTGATCGGCGCGTCCAACTTCTTCGAGTTGGCGGTCGCGGCGGCGATTGCGCTGTTCGGCTTCCAGTCGGGCGCCGCGCTCGCCACCGTGGTGGGCGTGCTGATCGAGGTGCCTGTGATGCTGCTGGTGGTGAAGATCGTCAACCGCAGCAAAGGGTGGTATGAAGGCGGTCTGCCCGCACGGCAGGCCTGATCCATTTCACTGAAAGATTCACCATGCACAAAACGCTGATTGCACCCCTTGTTTTTGCGGGCCTGCTGGTCTTCCCCCTGGCGCTGGCCGCCGAGGACGACACGCGGGTCGCGATCGACATGCCGGAAATGATGCGAACCCACATGCTCGCCAACATGCGCGATCACCTGCTTGCAATCCAGCAAATCCAGAGCAGCCTCGCCGCCGGAGAATACGATGCCGCCGCCGACGTTGCCGAAAAGCGCCTCGGCATGAGTTCGCTCGAGACCCACGGCGCCAGCCACATGGCCGGCTTCATGCCGAAGGGCATGCAGGAAACCGGCACTGTCATGCACCAGGCCGCCAGCCGCTTTGCCGTGATGTCCCAGGAAGCCGCCGTGACCCGCGATCTGCCCCGTGCCCTCGGGGCGCTGGGCCGGGTCACCGCACAATGCGTGGCCTGCCACGCCGCCTATCGTCTGAAATAAGGAAACCCACATGCGCATCCTGCTTGCTCCGCTCTTTTTCATCCTTGCGCTGGGCGCCCCCGCGGCCCACGCTTTCCAGCCCCGCGCCGAAAAGGTCGTCGACAACGTCTATGCCATCGTCGGCCCGCTGGGCCAGCGCAGCGCGGAGAACGACGGACTCAACGCCAACTTCGGCTTCGTCGTCACGCCCAAGGGGGTGATCCTGATCGACTCCGGCGCCAGCCTGCTGGGAGCGAAAAAAATCGAAACTGCCATCGCCAAGGTGACCAGGCAGCCGGTGCGCTGGGTCGTCAACACCGGCAGCCAGGACCACCGCTGGCTGGGCAACGACTATTTCGCCGGCAAGGGCGCCGAGGTCATCGCAATGAGCCGTACCGCAGCCACCCAGGCCGAGTATGCGGCGCAGCACATGGAAGGCATGACGCGTTTCCTCGGCAAGCGCATGCAGGGCACCCAGCCGCTGCCAGCGCCCAAGACGCTGGCAGGCGAGTCGGCCACGCTGGAACGGGGCGGCGAGACGCTGGAACTGACCTATACCAATGCCCATTTCCCTGGCGATGCCTGGGTCTGGCTGCCGAAGCAGCGCGTGGTGTTCAGCGGCGATCTGGTCTACGTCGACCGCCTGCTGGGCGTGCTGCCGTGGTCGAGCGTGAAGAACGGCCAGCAGGCCTTCAAGGCGCTCGCCGCGCTGAAGCCGGCACGCATCGTTCCCGGCCACGGCCGGGTGTGCGACCTGGCGCAGGCGCAGCGCGAGACCGGCGACTACTACGACTTCCTGGCCGACAAGGTGGGCGCCGCCGCGCGCGAGATGGAGCCGCTGTCGGCGACGCTCGACCGCTACGCCGACCTGCCCGCTTTCCGGCATCTGGACAACTACGAAGGCCTGCATCGCGGCAACATGAACCGCGCGTTCACCCAGTTCGAGTCGCAGTAATATCGACGCCTTCGCCGGCCTGCTGGTTTTCGACCTTGCAGGCCTGGCGCCCACACGCCGCTGGCGCGGTGCTGCACTTCTTCGTCATGGACGTGGCGGTCAATCTGGAAAAGATCGAGGGCTGGATTTGACGGGGGAAGCGACGGGGAGGGCGTCGTCTCCAGTCGTTTATAACAGGCCTGGCTGGTCCGAAAATACCCACACTGGCCATGAAACTATTGCTTTTCCCCCTGCCCTAACTTGTACGATTGGCCTTGTGCCA
The DNA here is from genome assembly GCA_049697615.1 of Thiobacillus sp. Taxonomy (GTDB): domain Bacteria; phylum Pseudomonadota; class Gammaproteobacteria; order Burkholderiales; family Thiobacillaceae; genus Thiobacillus. Next base: position 5,071 of record JBAVWB010000005.1, read on the forward strand.
GCGGCCCTTCCTGTGATGTTGATGTACTTGAAGTTAACAAGGAGATTTGCCCATGAACGCACTTCGTAGAAACGTATTGAAAAGCGCAGCAGGCGCGAGCGCCGTTGCTGTTGCCGTGGCGGCTGGCCTGCTGAAGCCGACCCAGGCGCTGGCCGCCTGGAACAAGTCTGCCTTTGAAGCCAAGAACGTCGGTGACGCACTGAAGAACATCGGCATCTCCAGCCCGTCCGACAGCAAGGACATCACCATCAAGGCGCCGGACATCGCTGAAAACGGCGCCGTCGTGCCGGTGGAAGTCTCCAGCAGCATTGCCGGCATCACCGGGATCGCCATC
>JBAVWB010000006.1:0-12737 GCA_049697615.1 Thiobacillus sp.
GCCGACAGCCGCGCGTTCGCCAGCACCAGCGGCACGTCTTCCCGCGCGGCGGCGTGGATGAGGTTGGGCCACAGCTCGGTTTCCATCAGGATGCCGACGCGCGGCTGCACGCGGCGCATGAAGCGGCGCACCAGCCAGGCGTAGTCATAGGGCAGATAGACGATGCGGGCAAAGTCGCCGTACAAGGATTCGGCCGTGGCGCGCCCGGTCGGCGTCATGCAGGTGAGCAGCACGGGCGCGCCCGGATGCGCAGTGCGCAACGCGGTAATCAGCGGCTGCGCCGCGCGCATCTCGCCCACCGACACCGCATGAATCCACAGCGCACCGGTGATCGGCGCGGGGCCGAGCGCCAGCCGCTCGCCCCAGTGCTTCAGATAGCCGTGTTCCCGCCGCCCGCGCCACAGCAAACGCAGCGGAATCAGCGGCGCGGCCAGCAGCAGGGCAAGGCGGTAGAGCGTCCAGTCGAGAATCAGGCGCGGGGTGGGCATCGCCGGATTGTAAAGGAGGCGCGATGAAGTCTGCCGCTGTCAGTGTGCTTTCGATGTGTTCGAGCGCATGGCACGCGTCAGTAACCATGCCCCGTGGCGTCACCCCGGCGCAAGCCGGGGTCCAGCCGAATTTTTAACTGGATTCCGGCGTGCGCTGGAATGACGAATGGCTACGCGCGCCTGGCACCCTGATGCGTGACGCTTACCATGCTCAAGCCGCAGGCCGTCGGGTGCTAAACTTGGCCCCATCTTGGAGGCTAAAAAATGAAAATCCTGCTCACCGGCGCCGCCGGATTCATCGGCATGCACGTCGCGCAAATCCTGCTCAAGCGCGGCGACGAGGTCGTCGGCATCGACAACCTCAACGACTACTACGACCCCGCGCTCAAGCTCGCGCGGCTGGAACAGCTCAAGCCCTACCCCAACTTCCGCTTCCTCAAGGACGACATCTCCGACCGCATGGTGATGGAGGACCTGTTCGAGAAGGGGCACTTCGACGCCGTCATCAACCTCGCCGCGCAGGCCGGCGTGCGCTACTCGCTGAAGAATCCGCACGCCTACGTGCAGTCCAACATCGTCGGCTTCGCCAACCTGCTCGAAGGCTGCCGCCACCACGGCGTCAAGCACTTCGTCTACGCCAGCTCGTCCAGCGTGTACGGCGCCAACACCAAGATTCCGTTCTCCACCCACGACCCGGTCAACCACCCGGTGAGCCTGTACGCCGCGAGCAAGAAGGCCAACGAACTGATGGCGCACACCTACTCGCACCTCTACGGCCTGCCCACCACCGGCCTGCGCTACTTCACCGTCTACGGTCCCTGGGGCCGGCCCGACATGTCGCCGTGGCTGTTCACCAGCGCCATCCTGGAAAACCGCACCATCGACGTCTTCAACCACGGCGACATGATGCGCGACTTCACCTACATCGACGACATCGCCGACGGCACTGTCAAAGTGCTCGACCGCATCCCGCAGGGCAATCCCGATTTCGACCACAAGAATCCCGATCCGGCATCAAGCCACGCGCCCTACCGCATCTACAACATCGGCAACCACACCCCGGTGCAGCTGATGGACTTCATCGGCACCATCGAAGCCGCGCTCGGCCAGACCGCGAAGAAGAACTTCCTGCCGATGCAGGATGGCGACGTGCAGGCGACCTACGCGGATATCGACGAACTGGTACGCGACACCGGATTCAAGCCGGCGACGACGCTGGAGTATGGGATCGGGAAGTGGGTGGAGTGGTATCGGACATATAAGCGGCTGGACTGACCTGCCTATCTCATGATTTTGCCTCTGAACTAACGTTGGGCGTCTCGGGTACTAATCCCTTATTCCCCATCCATGAGCAATGAACGCACGGAGCAATTATCTGATGGCTAGCATCAAGCAAGACCTCACCAACCGAAATGAAAGCGTAGAGCGTGTGTACGGCTTCAATGCCGAAAATCGCTTCCTCGTTAATCGGCGATATCAACGCAAGCTCGTCTGGTCAATAGACGAAAAGCGAGCATTTGTCGACTCGTTGCGCCAAGGCTTTCCTGTCCCCTTGATTCTGCTGGCAGACGTTCAGCATGATGAGGAAGATCGCTTTGAAATCATCGACGGCATGCAGCGCCTCAACGCGATCATTTCCTTCATAGAAGGCGAATTCGACCTAGAAGGGAAGTATTTTGACTTGCAAGCAATGGCGCAGACAAAACTCCTTCTCGATCAGAATAAGTTAACTCAAAAAACCCCGACTCTCGAGCGAGAGGTCTGCGTCAAGATCGTGGGGTACAGCCTGCCTCTTACCGTCTATCCAGCAGCCTCCCATTCCCAGATCGACGAAATATTTCGGCGGATCAACGCATACGGCAAGCACCTCTCGCGTCAGGAACTTCGGGTCGCCGGGGTCACTAGCACGTTCGCCCAGCTTGTTAAGGGCCTAGCCGCTAAAGTACGTGGAGATGTATCGGCCAGCGATAAGCTTTTTCTCGGAGCAATGAAGCAGATAAGCATTACAAGTAAAGAATTGCCCTATGGATTGAATGTCGACACGATCTTCTGGGTTCAGAACAGCATTCTTACGCGCGAGAACATTCGCCAATCGCGAGATGAAGAGTTGATAGCTGACATGCTTGGGTACGTCCTGTTGGATCCGAAACTGTCCTCGAGTGCAGAAATCATCGACGAATTCTTCGGCTACTCGCCGACTAACGAAAAACAACCGCGTCGTGACGAAATTGAAGCTGCGGTTAACAAGATTGGCGGCGACGTAATCATTAGCCAATACATGGCTGTTCACGAGGCATTCCGAGAGATCGTAAAAGCATCAGGCAAGCGCTTTAGCGAATTGATGTTCAAAGATGCCGGGCAGCGTGTCCCTCGCTACTTTCAGTCGGTTTTCTTGGGACTTTGGGAACTCCTAATTAACGACCAGCTTGTAATAAGGGACTTCAAGAAAGCCGCTAAAGCGTTGGATGGCGCAGGAAAGCATATTTCAATCGGTGGCGGCGGAGGACGATTTGGTGCAGAAGACCGCATAAAGAACGTGGCCGTTGTAAAGGGCCTTCTCCAACCCGTGTGCTCAAAGCGTAAGCAAAGTGATCCCGCGTTGTCATCTTGGACTACGGAATTTGAAAACGTTCTAATGCAGTCTTATACAGAGCAGGCGCTATACGACTTCAAGCAGGGGTTTATGCTTTTGGATGGCTCGAAAAAGTTCGACGAACCTCTCTTCGAGAAAGTATTCAAAACACTGGCCGCGATGGCCAATCACGGGCCAGGTGCAATAGGTTATGTAATTGTGGGGGTTGTTGACGACGCAAAGACCGCCGCCCGTATTCGGGATCTATTTAAAGTAGACCCCGTCCAATATCAACGCTTCTTAGTAACTGGCATCGATCACGAAGCGGAAGCGCTTCCGAAAAAACTGGATTCCTACTTTTTGGGCATTACACAACGTCTTGCTGCTACGAAGATGAGCGCATGGGCGAGAGATCAGATCGCACGTGATGTTCGCTTGATCAACTACTTCGGGCGATCCTTGGTTATCTTCAGGGTTGAAGCGGGCCACGAACCATGTGACTTCCAAGGCAAGTACTACGAACGACACGGGTCGAACGTATCAGAGGTGCCGCAGCCCCAATACGCAGCCCTCTTCAAACGTTTCTTCGGAGCCTAGCCACCCTAAAGCGGTCAGCATCGTAGGTCACGGGGTCAGGTCTTACCAATTACGCTGCCGCCGCCAGCGGTTGGATCGCCGCCAGATTCTCGGCCAGCGCTTCCCGCGTGATCGCCAGGTCGTAGTGCCCCTGCAGGTTCAGCCAGAACTCGGCTTCCATGCCAAAGTAGACACCCAGGCGCGCGGCGGTATCGGCGGTGATGCTTCGCTTGCCGGCGACGATTTCGCCGATGCGGCGCTGCGGCACGCCGATTTCCTTGGCCAGGCGGTATTGGGTCACGCCCAGCGGCTTGAGAAATTCTTCCAGCAGGATTTCGCCGGGGGTGGCGAGCGGGATTTGACGTTTTGCCATGGCATTGCGCAGCTTCGCTACGCAGCCTTCAAATCAAGCAAGGCTTCCGGATGCGCAATCGCAACACGTAGCAGCGTTTGCGCTGCGCCGGTGGGTTTGCGGCGGCCTTGCTCCCAGTCTTGCAGCGTGCGGGTAGACACCCCCATCAGACTTGCCAGTTCGGCTTGCGACATCCCCAACCGGCTACGTGCCTCGGCGATAGGCGACAGGGCGACCTGGGTTTTCCGGGCGCCCTTGCCCGCCTTCATCTGACGGACGGAGTTCAGTAAATCCTTCTGGAACTGTTCCATTTCCTTATCCATGTTCTATGGCCTCTCGCAGGTGTTTCAAAAATGACGCAGGCAGGTTGTCGAACTTCGCTTTCACATACACCATCAACAACCAGATTTCGCCCTGTTCCAGACGATTGAAATAAACGACGCGTGCGCCGCCGCGCTTGCCCATGCCGGGGCGCGTCCACCGGACTTTACGGCACCCGCCGGAACCCGGGATGACGTCGCCCGCATCCGGGTTGGCCGCCAGCCAGTCGATGAACGCGACGCGCTCGACATCGGTCCAGACCTGGGCTGCCGCACGCACGAAAACGTCCGTTTCGATGACGGTGTACATTGGACAATGATACGGCAGTGCCGTATTGTAGACAATATCTAAAACGATCGCCCCTGGGCAGCAACATCCACGCTGCCCGCCACCGCCACGACACCCGTATAGATGAACAGCGCCATCGTCAAAACCTACCTTCCCTGGGTCGTGGCCGTGGCGCTGTTCATGGAGGGGCTCGATACCACCATCGTCAATACGGCGGTGCCGGCGATAGCGGACGGCCTGCAGGTAACGCCGCTGAGCCTGAAGGCGGTGGTGACGAGCTACATCCTGAGCCTGGCGGTATGCATCCCGGTGAGTGGCTGGATGGCGGACCGCTACGGCACGCGGCGCGTGTTCGGCATCGCGGTGGCCGTTTTCACCTTTGCCTCGGTTCTGTGCGGCCTGGCGCTAAACGCGCCGATGCTGGTGGCGGGGCGCATTCTGCAGGGCGTGGGCGCGGCGATGATGATGCCGGTGGGGCGGTTGGCGATCATCCGCACCTTTCCGAAAGCGGAACTGCTGCGGGCGATGAACTTTGTCATCATCCCGGCGCTGATCGGACCCCTGCTCGGGCCCACCGTCGGCGGCCTGATCGTGCACTGGCTCTCCTGGCACTACATCTTCTTCATCAACGTGCCGGTGGGGCTGATGGCGCTGTGGCTGGCGCATCGCTACATGCCGGATTACCGCGGCGAGTCGCGGCGCCCGCTGGATGTCGTCGGCCTGGTGCTGTTCGGCAGCGGCGCGGCATTGCTGTCCTGGCTGCTGGAAATCTTCGGCGAGCATCAGGTCGACGCGACCTCGGGTGCGTTTCTGCTGACGCTTAGTCTCGGCTTGCTGGGCGCGTATTTCCTGCATGCCCGCGAGACGCCGCATCCGTTGCTGCGCCTGGCGCTGTTCAGGGTGCGCACGTTTCGCGTGTCGGTGGTGGGCGGCTTCATCACGCGCCTGGGTGTGGGTGGCATGCCGTTTCTGCTGCCGCTGCTCTACCAGCTCGGCCTGGGCATGCCGGCGTGGCAGTCGGGTTTGCTGATGATGCCGGTGGCGGCGGCGGCGATGGGCATGAAGTTCATCTCGTCGCGGGTGCTGGCGCGCTTCGGCTACCGCCGCATCCTGATCGTGAATACGGTGATGATCGGCACCGTCGTCTGCCTCTTTTCGCTGGTGACCCCGGCCACCCCGATCGTGCTGATCGTGCTGCTGGGCCTGGCGATGGGCTTTTTCAATTCGCTGCAATACACGAGCATGAATTCGATGGCCTTTGCCGACATCGATGCGCCCGATTCGAGCATGGCCAGCACGATCTCCAGTTCGATGCAGCAGATGTCGATGAGCTTCGGGCTGGCCTGCGGCTCGCTGATCGCCGGCTGGTATCTGGGTGACCTGCCGCAAACCGACCACGCGGCGGTGACGACCGCGCTGCACTACGCCTTTCTGACGCTGGGCGGGCTGACGATGCTGTCGTCGCTGTCGTTCTGGTCGCTGCGGCCTGGGGATGGCGAGAGCGTCAGCCGGGGCGTCATGCGCGAGACGGTGTAAGCACCCTCCCAGCGCGATGTCGCTGGGGGTACGGGGCACGTCGTCATTTGGCGACACCCCTGACTGCCCCTAAGCTTCTGTTTTAGCGAACCATTCTTCGGATCAGCCGGATTCAGCGTCGTCAGCAAGCGACGTTTTATCGGCTTTTTGCCCTGAGCCCATCCGGACAGATTTCATACCTGCCTGTTTAACAACAGGTTTTCAGTGCTGGCCCGCGTGTTGCTGTATGACGCTTGCGTCCAGTTCCGGGCGCAACCACACCAGAGCGTTTTACAACCAGAACCGAGAGAGACCCACCCCATGCTCAAATCCTTCATGCATCCCAGCACTTCCAGCAATTTGAAAACCGACTTGACCCGGCCGGGCAGTTCAGGATACCCGGCCAAACCGGCCGAATCCGCCAAGACGGTTGAGCCCACCAAGGTGGAAGCCGCACCCCAGGCCGCAAAATCCGCGCCGAACGATGAGGGCAGCAAGCTCATCGTCGGACCGAACATCAAGCTGAAGGGATCCGAAATCACCGATTGCGAAATCCTGGTGGTGGAAGGCCGTGTCGAAGCCTCGATGAAAAGCCGCGATATCCGCATTGCCGAAGGCGGCGTGTTTTCAGGCAAGGCGGAGATCGATGTGGCGGAGGTGCGCGGCACCTTCGAGGGCGAGCTGACCGCCCGCAAACGGCTGGTGATTTACGCCACCGGCAAGGTCACCGGCGTGATCCGCTATGGCGAGATGCTGGTCGAGGAAGGCGGCACGCTTTCCGGCGACGTGGAGCGGCTTGCAGCCGGCCCCAGCCTGGCCAAGGTGACGGATGCCTCCGCACAAACCACGACGCCCGACCCGGCTGAAAAGGATGTTCCGGAACGGGAACAGGTTCAATCTGGCTCGACCTATCTCCGCAACCAGGCGGGGAGACGTCAGGGTTGATCAAAGCCTTGCCTTACAGGCGCTGTCGCCGTTTTGCGACAGCATGGCATCGGTGCCATGTCCTGCATCGCAGCATCCTGCGCGCCCGCACGCGCAGGCCGCGCATGGACAGCGTTCTCGACTGTTTCGCGCTGCTCGCAATGACCCGGCCGAAGCGCTCAGAGCAGTCTACAGCTTCGCGTTACGCCCGCCGTCCACGGCCAGCACCTGCCCTGTCACATAGGGCGCATCGATGGCAAAGAAGCGCACCGCCCGGGCAATGTCGTCCGGTCCGCCAGCGGTCTTGAGGATGGTGTGGGAGACGATGCGCTGCCGTGAGACTTCGTCGAAGTTGGGGTCGTCTTCCGGCCACATGATGGGGCCGGGGGCGACGGCGTTGACGCGCACCAAGGGGCCCAACTCGCGCGCGAGCGACTTGGTGAGGCCGACCACGCCGGCCTTGGCGACGGAATACACAACGTAGCTTTTCATCGGCCGCTCGGCGTGAATGTCGGCGATGTTGACGATGCAGCCGCGGCGTTTCTTCAGCTCGGGCGCGGCGGCCTGCGACAGAAAAAGGGGCGCGATCAGGTTGCTGCCCATCAGGTTGTCCCAGTCCTTCATGGTGATGCTGCCGACCGGGGTGGGATAGAAGCTCGATGCATTGTTGACCAGCACGTCGAGCCCGCCGAAGGTGGCGACGGTCTGGTTGATGAGGCTCGGCAAGCCATTGACGTCGAGCAGGTCGGCCTGGATCAGGGCGACCGAATCGGGGCGGATGGCATTCAGTTCGTCCTGCAGCGCGCGCGCCTCGTCGACCGAACTGCGGTAATGGACCATCAGATTGGCACCGGCCGCGTGCAGCAGGCGGCCGGTCGCCGCGCCGACACGCTTGGCCCCGCCCGTGATCAATACGACTTTGCCTTGCATCGGGGTTCGCCCTTATAGTCACTTGATTCTGGATTATCCAGCCATTCCGCATTATCCCTGAAGTCATCCGCTGCATGCTCCCCGTCCCTACTCCTGACGCCCTTGCCCACAGCCAGCGCGTGACCGCATACCTGCAGTCGCTGATCGAAGACGCGGACGGCTGGATCCCGTTCTCGCGCTACATGGAAGCGGCGCTCTACGCGCCGGGGCTGGGCTACTACGCCGCCGGCGCGATGAAGTTCGGCGCGGCGGGCGACTTCGTCACCGCGCCGGAAATGACCCCGCTGTTCGGCCGCACGCTGGCGCACGCGGTTGCGCCGGTGCTGGCCGAGACCGGCGGCGAGGTGCTGGAACTGGGCGCAGGCAGCGGGCGGCTGGCGGCGGACGTGCTGGGCGAACTGGAAAAGCTGAATGCGCTGCCCGCGCGGTATTGCATTCTGGAAGTGAGCGCTGACCTGCGTCAGCGCCAGCAGGAAACGATTTCGCGTGAGCTGCCGCAGGTTGCCGGTCGGGTGCAGTGGCTGGATGCGCTGCCCGAACATTTCAGCGGCGTCATCCTCGGCAACGAGGTGCTCGACGCGCTGCCGGTGGAACTGGTGCACTGGACGGATGCCGGGCCAAAGGTACGCGGGGTGACGCTGGACGGCGAAAGTTTTGCCTGGCAGGACCGCCCCATCGCCGACGCCGCTTTACGCGCCCGCGCCAAGGCATTGAATCTGCCGCCCGGCTATGTTTCCGAAATCAATCTGGCAGCCGGGGCGCTGATCGCATCGCTCGCGCAATCACTCGACCGCGGCCTGATCCTGATGGTCGACTACGGCTTTTCCGCCAGCGAGTACTACCACCCGCAGCGCCACATGGGCACGCTGCGCGCGCATTACCGGCACCATGCGCTGGATGATCCGTTCTACCTGCCGGGGCTGTGCGACCTCACCGCACACGTCGATTTCAGCGCAGTGGCGCAAGCGGGAATAGCGGCGGGCCTGGAGCTTTCAGGCTACACCAGCCAGGCGAGTTTTCTGTTGAACAGCGGACTGACCGAACTGCTGATGCAGGCGCCCCCCACCGATGCGGCGGCCTATCTGCCGCAGGCGAATGCGGTGCAGCGACTGGTGTCGCCTGCGGAGATGGGCGAGTTGTTCAAGGTGATCGGGTTCGGAACGGGCGGGGTTGCACCGCTGGCGGGGTTGGTGCTGGGGGATCGCCGGCATTCCCTCTAAGTCCGTCATTGCGAGCGACGCGAAGCAATCCAGTAGTAGCGCGTTCCGTAAGCTGGATTGCTTCGCGTTGCTCGCAATGACGGGCTTTAAACCAGCGGCAACTGCACGTCCTCTTCCGCCGGCAGCCGGGTCACGCGCACGGCATGCAGGCGGCGGCTGTCGGCACGCAGGATGCTGAACAGGAAGCCGTCGAACTTCACCGACTCGCCGCGCTTGGGCAGATGGCCGAAGCGCGAGACGACGAGACCGCCGACGGTGTCGAATTCCTCGTCGGAGAAATGCGCACCGAGGGTCTGGTTGAAATCCTCGATTTCGGTGCCGGCTTTCACGCGGAACACGCCTTCGTTTTCGCGGATGATGTTGTCTTCGGTTTCGTCGAAGTCGTATTCGTCCTCAATGTCGCCGACGATCTGTTCGAGCACGTCCTCGATTGTGACGATGCCCGCCACGCCACCGTATTCGTCGACGACGATGGCGATGTGGTTGCGGTTGGAACGGAACTCCTTCAGCAGCACGTTGAGCCGCTTCGATTCCGGAATGAACACGGCCGGGCGCAGCATGCCGCGGATGTCGTTGTCGGATTCCGCGTAATGCCGCAGCAGGTCCTTGGCCAGCAGGATGCCGATGACGTCGTCGCGGTCCTTGTCGATGACCGGGAAGCGCGAGTGCGCGGTTTCGATGACACGGGGGATGAAGACTTCGGGCGGATCGTTGATGTCGATGACGTCCATCTGCGCGCGCGGGATCATGATCTCGCCGACACGCATTTCGGACACCTGCAGCACGCCCTCGATCATCGCCAGGGCGTCAGCATCCATCAGGTTGTTTTCGTAGGCGCCGTGCAGCAGTTCGATCAGCTGTTCACGGTCTTCGGGTTCGCGCATCAGCCAGTGGGAGATGCGCTCGAGCAAGCTCGGTTTACTGTCGGACTCCATTTTTGCGGTCAGGAAGTATAAGGATTGGGGATATGAAACCGCTTCAGTATAGCGATTTCGCGTGATTCCATGATGTCGGCATCATGAGGGTCGACATGGTCGTAGCCCTGCAGGTGCAGCACACCATGGACGGTCAAGTGGGCGTAATGGTCTTTTAGCGGCTTGCCCTGTTCGCGCGCCTCGCGTTCGACCACGGGGGCGCAGATCACCACGTCGCCGCCCAGCACGCCGCGCCCCGATTCATCGCGGCTGATTTCGCCGTATTCGAAGGTCAGCACGTTGGGGACGTAGCCCTTTTGGCGGTAGTCCTGGTTGAGCGCCTGCGCCTCTTCGGCGTCGACGATGCGCACGGTGATTTCGGCGGCATGCTCCAGCGCGGCCGCCACCCAGCGGCGGACCTGCGCGCGGATCGGCAGCTCGTCCGCCGCGCTGGCGAACTGCACCGACAGGCTGAACTCAGGACCCACGCGCTTCCGTTTCCGCGCGGCGCGCGGCATAGGCGTCGACGATGCGGCCGACCAGCGGGTGGCGCACCACGTCTTCCGACAGGAAGTGGGTGAAGGCGATGCCGCGCACGTCGCCCAGCACCTCGGTCGCATCCATCAGGCCGGATTTCACGTGCTTGGGCAGGTCGATCTGCGTCGGATCGCCGGTGACGACCGCGCGCGCGCCGAAGCCGATGCGGGTGAGGAACATCTGCATCTGCTCGGGCGTGGTGTTCTGCGCCTCGTCGAGGATGATGAAGGCGTGGTTGAGCGTGCGCCCGCGCATGAAGGCGAGCGGCGCCACCTCGATGGCGTGGCGCTCGATCAGCCGCGTCACCTTGTCGAATCCCATCAGGTCGTACAGCGCGTCGTACAGCGGGCGCAGGTAGGGATCGACCTTCTGCGTGAGGTCGCCCGGCAGGAAGCCGAGGCGCTCGCCGGCTTCCACCGCCGGGCGCGTCAGCACGATGCGCTTGACCTGTTCGCGCTCCAGCGCATCGACCGCGCAGGCGACGGCCAGATAGGTCTTGCCGGTGCCGGCCGGGCCGACGCCGAAGGTGATGTCGTGGCTGCGGATCTGCTCGATGTATTCGCCCTGGCGCGGGGTGCGCGCGCGCAGGTCGGCGCGGCGGGTGCGCAGGGCGGGGCCTTCCTCGTCGGCGCGTCCGCGCGTGAGTTCGACCAGCCCCAGCTGGATGTCGTCCAGGCTTAGTTCGTCGTGCGCGCGGTTGTAGAAATGCTCGATCGCCTGTGCGCCCTTTTCGGCCTGCGCGGCATCGCCGCTGAAGCGGAAGCTGGAACCGCGGCGGCCGATGGTAACGTCGAACGCCGCCTCGATCTGCCGCAGGTTCTCGTCCATCGGGCCGCACAAGTTGGCCAGGCGCCGGTTGTCTTCCGGGGCCAGCCGCAGTTCAACGATGTCGGTTTTCAAGCGCTTGTGGTCTCGGTGAGGGCGATTTCGCCGCGCAGGCTGTGCGGCAGGGCCTGGGTGATGGTGACGTCGACGAACTGCCCGATCAGGCGCGGCTGGCCGGCGAAGTTGACGATGCGGTTATTGTCGGTGCGGCCGGCGAGTTCTGCGGCATTCTTTTTGGCATGGCCTTCGACCAGCACGCGCTGCACGGTGCCGACCATGGCCTGGTTCACTTTCTGCGCCTGCGCCTCGATCTGTGCCTGCAGCCGCATCAGCCGCTGCGTCTTCAGTTCGGTCGTGACGTCATCCGGATAATCCGACGCCGGGGTGCCGGGGCGCTTGCTGTAGATGAAGGAGAAGCTGGCGTCGAAGTCGAGCTCGACGATGAGCTTCATGGTCGCCTCGAAGTCGGCCTCGGTCTCGCCGGGGAAGCCGACGATGAAGTCCGAAGACAGGCAGAGGTCGGGGCGCTGCTCCCTCAGTTTTCTGACAATCGATTTGAATTCGAGCACGGTGTGGCCGCGCTTCATCGCCGCCAGGATGCGGTCGGAGCCGGACTGCACGGGCAAATGAAGGTGCGATACCAGCTTGGGCAGCTTGCCGTAGCACTCGATCAGCCGCTGCGTCATTTCGCGCGGGTGGCTGGTGGTGTAGCGGATCCGTTCGATACCGGGAATCTCGTGCACCATTTCCAGCAGGAAGGCGAAGTCGGCAGTGCCGCCCTCTTCCAGCGCGCCCTGGTAGGCGTTGACGTTCTGCCCCAGCAGCGTGACTTCCTTCACCCCGCGTCCGGCAAGGTCGGACACTTCGGCGATGACGTCGTCGAACGGGCGCGAGACTTCCTCGCCGCGCGTGTAGGGCACGACGCAGAAGGTGCAGTACTTGGAGCAGCCTTCCATGATCGAGACGAAGGCCGACGCGCCCTCGACCCGCGCCGGCGGCAGGTGGTCGAACTTCTCGATTTCGGGAAAGCTGATGTCGACCTGGGCGCGGCCGGTCTCGCGCTTCTTCGCGATCAGCTCGGGCAGGCGGTGCAGGGTCTGCGGGCCGAATACCACGTCGACGAAGGGCGCGCGCGCGACGATGGCCGCACCCTCCTGCGACGCCACGCAGCCGCCGACGCCGATGATGAGATTGGGGTTGAGCTGCTTCAGATGGCGCACCAGGCCGAGGTCGTGGAACACCTTTTCCTGCGCCTTTTCGCGCACCGAGCAGGTG
>JBAVWB010000007.1:0-18658 GCA_049697615.1 Thiobacillus sp.
GGGTTTTGGCATCGGCAGTCATGTTGAATAGTGTAACAACATTCAAACATCTTTGCCGGCCGGAAATGTTCCGCTGGACGGGGCAGAAGGGCCATCCGGTGTGCGCCCCATTACAGAAAGCGCAGAAAAAACCGATGTACCTTAAATAGAACCCTTCCTGCGGCACCCCGATTTCCAATGAAAATAATCCTGTCTGTCGCAATTGCCGGGATGTTGCTGCTGACAGCGGGCCCGGTCCGCGCCGCCGAAATGCCCGTGCTCGTGATCAACGACACCAACGAACCGCCGTTCACGACCGCAGATGGCCGGGGCTTTCTCGATGCCGTCGCCGGCGAGGCCTTTCGCCGTGCCGGGGTGCGCCTGCGCCTGGTGAAACTCCCGGCAGAACGCGCATTGCTTAACGCCAATGCCGGCATCGAAGACGGCGATCTGACCCGCATCACCGGGCTCGAGGCGCACTACCCGAACCTGGTGCGGGTGCCGGAAAAACTGATCGACTGGGAATTCGCGGCGTTCGGTAGAGACCCTGCGCTGCCAGCGCATTGGGAGACCCTGCGCACGCACCCGGTCGGGCACATCCGCGGCTGGAAAATCTACGAACAGCAATTGGCGGGCGCGCCCCATGTCGTCACCGCGGAGGATCCGGCGCAGTTGTTCCGGCAACTCCAGCTCAAGCGCATCGAGGTCGCGTTGTATGCACGCTGGCAGGGGCTGAGCCGGATACAGAGCCAGGGGGTGACCGACGTGCACCTGCTCGAGCCGCTGCTTGCCAGGCGCGAGATGTTCATCTATCTGCACAAGCGCCATGCCGCGCTGGTGCCCAAACTCGCGGCAGCGCTGCGCGCCATCAAGGCCGAAGGACTGTACGACCGCCTGTATCGCGAGAAAGTGCTCTCGCTCGGGGAGGCACCTGCCCGATGAGCCGTTCCACGCTCGCCCATTCCCTGAAATCGCCGCTGGCGCGCCGGCTCATTGTCGCCATGATCCTGTTCAGCGCGACCCTCACCCTGGTGATGACGGCGATTCAGTTTTATCAGGAATACCGCCGCGATCTGGATGCCGTCGAAACCCAGTTCCGGCAGATCGGCGAGGTGCATCTGCCCACGCTGACCCAATCGCTGTGGGCAACCAACGACAAGGAAATCCGGCTTCAGCTCGAAGGCATGCTGCGGGTGCCGAACATCGTGTACGCCGCTGTGGAGGAAGCCGGCCAGATCCAGGCGCAGGCGGGGCAGCGCGACGCGGCGCGCGTGATCGAACGCCGCTACCCCATGCATCACGTGCACCTCGGCCAGTCACGGGAAATCGGCACGCTGACCGTGGTGGCCAGCCTCGACACTATTTACGCTCACCTCAAGCACGATGCGATCCAGATTTTGTTGGGCAACGCACTACAGACCTTCCTGGTGGCGCTGTTCATTTTCGTGCTGTTTCATCGCCTCATCACCCGCCATCTGACCGCCGTAGCCGATCACCTGCGCAGCGCTGATCCGGCCGCCCCCGCCAGGCCGCTGGCCCTGGCGCGCGCGCGCCGGTCCACGCCGGACGAACTGGACCTGCTGGTCGCGTCCGCCAACAACATGCAGGACAAAACCCGCGCCGCCCTCAACGCCCTGCGCGACAGCGAAGCACGCGTGCGCCTGCTGCTGGATTCCACGTCCGAGGCCATTTATGGCGCGGATACGCAGGGCATCTGCATCTTCGCCAATCCGGCCTGCGTGCGCATGCTCGGCTATGCCGGCGAAGACGACCTGATCGGCAAGCGCATCCACGACCTGATCCACCACTCCCATCCCGATGGACGCCACTATCCGATGGAAGACTGCGCCGTGCGCGTGGCCACCCTTGCCGGCCAGGCCTGCCATCGCAACGACGAGGTGCACTGGCGCGCGGATGGCACCTGCTTCCCGGTCGAATACTGGTCGCACCCGATGTACCAGGACGGCGAACTGGTCGGCTCGGTGGTGGCCTTCATCGATATCAGCGAACACAAGCAGACCGAGGCGGAACTGCACCGGCTCGCCTATTTCGACAGCCTGACCAGGCTGCCCAACCGCGTGTTGTTCAACGACCGCCTGCATCAGGCGCTGACCGACGCCCGGCGCCGCGGCCGGGCGGTCGCGCTGATGCTGCTCGACATCGACCGCTTCAAGGTCGTCAACGACACCCTGGGCCACGAAGCGGGCGATTGCCTGCTGCGCGAGATCGCCGTGCGCCTGCAGCGCAGCACCCGCGACAGCGACACGGTATCGCGTCTTGGCGGCGACGAGTTCGCCCTGGTGTTCCCCGATGTCGGCGACATCCAGGGTGTCGCCCAGCTCGCGCAGAAAGTGCTGTCGCAGTTCGCCACGCCGGTCGTCATCGACGGCCGCGAGGTGTTCACCGGCGCCAGCATCGGCATCGCGCTCTACCCGGCGGACACGGCGGACGCGGATTCGCTGCTGAAATTTGCCGATTCGGCCATGTATCACGCCAAGGAAAGCGGCCGCAACAACTTCCAGTTCTATTCCCATGAAATGACCGCCGCCGTGCAGGCGCGGCTGCGGCTGGAAACCGATCTGCGCCGCGCGGTCGACCACCATGAGTTCTTCCTGCATTACCAGCCGCAGGTCGACGCCCGCAGCAACCGCATCATCGGCGTCGAGGCCCTGCTGCGCTGGCGCGACCCATCAGGCACGCTGATTTCGCCGGCGCAGTTCATTCCGCTGGCCGAAGAAACCGGGCTTATCATTCCGATCGGAAAATGGGTGCTGGAAACCGCCTGCGCGCAGTTGAAGCGCTGGCACGATGCCGGGCATGGCGAACTGAGCATGTCGGTGAATATCGCCTCGCGCCAGATCCGCGACCCGATGTTCCGGGAAACCGTCAGCCAGGTAATCGCGTCATCCGGCATCCCGCCGCAGGCGCTCGAGCTGGAAATCACGGAAAGCGTCCTGCTCGAACACAGCAACGACACGCTCCGCACGCTCAACGAACTCAAGCGGCTGGGCATCACGCTGGCGATCGACGATTTCGGCACCGGCTATTCCTCGCTCAGCTATCTCAAGCGCTTCCCGATCGACCGGCTGAAGATCGACCAGTCTTTTGTGCGGGATCTCGCAGACGACAACAACGACCTGGCCATCGTCCGCGCCATCATCGCGCTGGCCCGCGCCATGCGGCTTTCGGTGATTGCGGAGGGCGTGGAAAAGGCAGCGCAGCTGGAACTCCTGCAATGCGAGGATTGCCATCAATACCAGGGCTATTTTTTCGCGTACCCGATGGATTCCGACGGCGTTTCGGCACTACTCAAGCCGTAGCCGACCCGTTTTGGCGCCCATCCGGAATCGGGGAATGCACCGCAGTATCTGGCCTGCGGCCAATGTCACAAAACCTTATTGGATCAGGGGTTAAAAAATACTATTTGTGAAATGATTTTGTAGCTGAACAATGCTTCAAACAAAAAAGACTTTCGAGTCATAAATAAATTATTGGTGATATTCCAGTTGCCAGTAATCTGCGGCGGAGACGAACATGAACAATGCATTGCCCCTGGTACGCTGTGCCTTTCCGACCCCGTCGGCTGCGTGTCTTTGCCCGCTCCAGACCCTAGCCAGAATCCAGCCCGACCAAAAAGCCGTTCAGCCTCGCTGAACGGCTTTTTGGCATGGTTCGCATCACCCCTGTAGTTCAAAACAGCATTACATAAGCACAAGGAGAAGACGATGGAGCGTAGAGGATTCTTGAAGGCCGGAACGGCCGGGTTCGCCAGTTTGATGACGGGGACCGGCTTGTTGTCGTGGTCGCCGCGTTCGGAGGCAGCAACCATCAGCAAGACGTTTTACATCACCGCCGGCACGCAAACCATGCCGGACGGCGTGTCGGTTTACGTCAAGGGGTTCAGCGATTCGGCCGCCGACCTCAACATCCCGGCCACCCCGATCATCTGCCAGGAGGGCGACACCCTGCAGATCACCGTGATCAACCGCCTCGCGGTGACGCACAACTTCGTGATCGGCGGCCTCAAGACGGGCGACGCGCCGCTGGCCAGCAGCGGCGACATCGCCGCCGGCGGCAGCAAGACGATCACCTACACCATCCCCACCGGCAAGGCGGGAAGCTACCTCTTCTACGACAACAAGACCAGCTACAACGTCTTCCTCGGCCTGCACGGCGGGCTGGCGATCATGCCGGCGGGCAAGACCGATGAACTGTATCCCGGCAGCCCGAAATTCAAGGCAAACAAACAACTGTTCTGGATCTTCAACGACATCGACCCGGCTCTGAACAGGGCCGTGCAGCAGGGCACGGCGATCCCCGGCAACTTCACCCCGCGCTATTTCACCATTAATGGACAGACTTCACTGCCACCAGGTGCGGCAGGGTTTGACGACCCAACCAGGGACGCCATGGCCAATCCGATGACCAAACTGGAAGGCATTGTCGGCGACCGCACCCTGGTGCGCATGCTGAATGCAGGCATGTGTTCGCATGCGGTGCACACCCACGCCAACCATATGGAATGGCTGACTGATCGCGGCACGGTACGGCCCCAGGTGTGGAAGAAGGACACGCTTCATCTGCGTAACCAGCGCGGCAAGATCGACGCGATCTTCCCGTTCGAGGCGCCGCCGGATGCTTATCCGCCGGTAACCCACGGCCACTTCCCCATGCACCTGCACGATGAAATGTCGCAGACGGCTGGCGGTGGCATGTACCTGTTCGGCGCGATGACCGAAATCATTTACAAATAAGAAATCAAGGAGACTGACATGGGCAGAAGCAGAACCAGTAGTACTACTACTACTACTACTACTAGCACTAGCAGTATGGACGGTGGCGGCGGTGGTGGCGGCGGAATGGGCAATGCCTGTTATGTGTATCCGGGTGCGCCGGCGACGCCGGGGAGAGTAACGCCCGACGTAACGTTCAGGCGCGGCATCTACATGAACGGCTCGATGACCATGGACGACGGCAACTCGGTCACGATCTGGGGCTTTACCGACCTTAACGCCGGTCAGGGGCAGATGGACGGGATGGGCGGCGGCTCCTTCCCCTCGCCGGCGATGCGGGTGACCGAAGGGCAGATCGTGCACACCGAACTGACGGTGGGCATGATGTGGATGCACACCATCCATCATCACGGCATCGAGCCCAGCACCGAGAACGACGGTGTCGGGCATCTCTCCTGGGATGTGACCGGCGGCACCTATACTTATCAATGGCAGCCGAAGCACGCGGGCACCTATTTCTACCACTGCCATACCAACACGCCGCTGCATGCCGAGATGGGCATGTACGGCGGCCTGATCGTCGACCCCAAACCCAACCCCAACGATCCGGTCGGCACCAAGCGCGCGTTCGCCAACGGTCCGATCTACGATGCCGAGGCGATCTGGGCGGCGGACGAAATCGATCCCGCCTTCCACACCCTGCCGTGGTATGCGGGCACATGCGGCGGCGATGTCGGGCTGAACAACCTCAATCCGCGCTACTTCATCATCACCGGCGTGGACGGTGCCAGTTCGGCGCTGACGCATCCGGGCGTGGCGGTGACTATGCCGTTGGGGCAGACGCTGCTCGCGCGTTACATCTGCGCCGGCTTTCACCCGCAGAAGATCGACTTTGGCGGCCTGACCGTCAGCGTGGTGGCTTCGGACGGCCGTCCCTTGCCCGCAGCCTGGCAGACCCAGTCGATCGATGCGCATTCGGCCGAGCGCTACGACTGCATCATCAAGCCGACCACGCGCGGCACCTGGACCGTGACCGTGCAGTTCCTGCACTGGCGCACCGGTGCGGTGATGGGAACGGCGCGCACGCGCATCAACGTGACCTGATCGCACGCGCAAGCCAGAAAAAAAGGGGGATTTCCCCCTTTTTTTTCGGCACGGTTATCCTGTTTCCTGATTGATTGCTGTGTGAACTGAATGAACAAAGCCGTTCCGGTATTGCTGATCGTCCTGGCCGTCGGCGCAGGCGGCTTCTGGCTGGGAAGCCGGCAGGCATCCGCCCCACGCGTTTCCCGTGAGGCATCGTCGCTGCCGGCGATCGCACCGTCCGCGCAGACCTATGTCTGCCCGATGCATACCCATATCGTCCAGGATCACCCCGGCAATTGCCCGATCTGCGGCATGGACCTGGTGTTGATGAAGGATGCAGACGGTGCGGCGGCGAAGCAGATCCACGTCGACACCGCGACGCAGCAGAAGCTCGGCGTGCGTCTGGAGAAGGCGGCGTTCGCCACCCTCACCCACGACATTTCCGTCTATGGCACGCTGGTTCCGGATGAGGGCGCGGTGCTGCGCATCACCCCCAATGTGAACGGCCTGCTGACGCGGCTGCATGTGAACCGCGTCGGCCAGCGCATCGAGCGCGGCCAGGTGCTGTACGAGCTGACATCGGAAGACGCCCTCGCGCTGCAGTATGAATTCATCGACATCAACAAGCGCGCGCAACCCGCCATGCACATGGTCATGGAACGGCGCGCGCAGAATCGCGCGATTCTGGAACAGGCGCGCAAGTCCGAGGACCCAACGGAGATCGAGCGCGCCGAGCGTAGCGCCCGCGAAAGCGAGCAGCAGCTGGCGTCCATCCTGCAGCCCATGAGGCGTGACCGCGAGCGCCTGGCCCTGCGATTGCAGCAGATCGGCTTCACCGACGCCATGCTCGCGGACTTGCTGAAAACCGGCCAGGCCCACACCACGATCCAGGCCCGTGCGCAGCATGCCTGCGTGGTGCAGGCGGTGATGGCGCGGCCCGGCATGACGGTGGACGCGATGACCGAGATACTGCATTGCGTCGATCCGTCGTCCGCCCAGATCGAGCTGGTGCTCTACCCGGACCAGCTCGACTGGGTGGAGGAGGGCGATGCCGTCACCCTGGCGTTTGCCGACGGCGAGACGGTCAAGACGCAGCTGCGGGGCCTGCATCCCCTGGTCGACGAGGCGACCCGCACGCTGCGGGTGCGCATGCCAGTGACGCTGGGACGCGCGCCGAGGCTGGGCGAATATGCGCAGGTAACAATCCATACCACGCCGCGCGAAGTGCTGTCGGTGCCGAAGAGCGCGGTGATCCGCACCGGGCGCGGCGACTTCGTGATGCGCGCGCTGGACAAGGGGCATTTCATGCCGCAAGCGGTGGTGACCGGCATCGAGACCGCCGAGCGCATCGCGATCCGTGACGGCCTCGAAGCCGGCGATCAGGTTGCAGTCAACGGCCAGTTCCTGCTGGATGCCGCCGCATCCATCGCCGATACCGCGCAGCGCATGCGCGCCGGCCAAGCGCCGGCGCAATGAGGGCCGAAAGCGGGATGGTCGCGCGGCTGATCGAATGGTCACTGAAGAACCGCCTGCTGGTGCTGCTCGCCAGCGTTATTCTGGCCACGTCAGGCTATTTCAGCGCGCGCCAGATGGCGCTGGACGCCATCCCCGACCTGTCCGACGTCCAGGTCATCGTCAAGACCCCTTATCCCGGCCAGTCGCCGCAAACGGTGGAAGATCAGGTCAGCTACCCGCTGACCAGCGCCTTGCTCGCGGTGCCGAAATCCACCGCGGTGCGCGGCTTCTCCATGTTCGGGGAATCCTTCATCTACGTCATTTTCGAGGATGGCACCGACCCCTACTGGGCGCGCAGCCGGGTGCTGGAGTATCTGGCCCAGGCGCAGTCGCAACTGCCCGAAGGCGTCAGCCCGACACTCGGCCCCGATGCCTCCGGCGTCGGCTGGGTGTTCGAATATGCGCTGGTCGACCGCGAGAACCGCTACGACCTGGACCGGCTGCGCGCGGTGCAGGATTTCTTCCTTAAATATGAACTGCAGAACGTGCCGGGCGTGGCCGAAGTCGCCAGCGTCGGCGGCACGGTGCGGCAGTTCCAGATCGAGGTGGACCCCAACCGGCTGTCACGTTATGGCCTGAGCCTGCAGCAGATCGAGGAAGCCGTGCGCGCCAGCAACGGCGAGACCGGCGGGGCGGTGATGGAAATGGGCCATGCCGAGTACATGGTGCGGGTCCGCGGCTATCTCAAAACGGTGGAGGATTTTGCGACCATCCCGCTCGGCACCGATGCCCGCGGCGTGCCGATCCGGCTGGGTGACGTGGCGCATATCCAGACCGGCCCGGAAGCCCGCCGCGGGGTGACCGACCTCGACGGCGAAGGCGAGGTGGCCGGCGGCATCGTGGTCATGCGCTACGGCGAGAACGCGCTGGACACCATCGCCCGGGTCAAGCAGCGTCTGGAGGAACTGAAGAAGGGTTTGCCGCCCGGCGTCGAACTGGTGGTGACCTATGACCGCTCCGAGCTGATCGGGCGCGCAGTCGATACCCTGGGCGGCAAGCTGGTCGAGGAATCCATCGTCGTTGCGCTCGTCTGCCTGATCTTCCTGTTCCACCTGCGTTCCGCGCTGGTGGTGGTGGTGACCTTGCCGCTGGGCATCCTTGCGGCCTTCGCCGTGATGCAGCAGCAGGGCATTACCGCCAACATCATGTCGCTGGGCGGCATCGCCATCGCCATCGGCGCCATGGTCGACGCCGCCATTGTCATGATCGAGAACATGCACAAGCACCTGGAGCGCGCGGGGCCGGACTGCGATGTCTGGGAGGTGGCGCGCAAAAGTTCGGTCGAGGTCGGTCCCGCGCTGTTCTTCTCGCTGCTGGTAATCACCGTGTCCTTCCTGCCCGTGCTCACCCTCACCGGGCAGGAAGGCAAGCTGTTTGCGCCGCTGGCCTACACCAAGACCTACGCCATGGCTGCCGGCGCGGCGCTGGCGGTGACGCTCACACCGGTGCTGATGGGCTATCTGATCCGCGGCCGCATCGCCCCGGAAACCCACAATCCGGCCAACCGGTTTTTACAGAACGCCTACCGACCCTTGCTGATGTGGGCGCTGCGGCGGCCGCGTGCCACCGTGCTGGTGGCCGTGCTGGCGCTGGCCAGCATCGCCTGGCCGGCGGGCAGGGCAGGCAGCGAATTCATGCCGCCGCTGTATGAAGGCGACCTGCTTTACATGCCCACCACCTTGCCCGGCCTGTCGATCGACGAGGCCGCCCACATCCTGCAGATTACCGACCGGCTGATCCTTCAAATGCCGGAAGTCGAGCGCGTGTTCGGCAAGGCAGGGCGGGCCGATACCGCCACCGACCCGGCCCCGCTTTCCATGCTGGAAACCACCATCCTGCTGAAGCCGCGCGACCAGTGGCCGCCCGGCTCCAGCGTCGAAGGCCTCATCCGCAAGCTCGACGCGGCGGTCAACCTGCCGGGGCTGACCAATTCCTGGGGCTATCCCATCCGCACCCGCATCGACATGCTGTCGACCGGCGTGCGCTCCGCCGTCGGCGTCAAGATCACCGGGCCGGACCTCCAGGGCATCGTTGATATCGCACAGAAGATCGAGCCCGTGGTGCGCGGTGTGCCGGGCACCCGCTCGGTATTTGCCGAACGCGTCACCAGCGGGCGCTACATCGATATCGAGGTGGACCGCGCCAAGGCTGCGCGCTACGGCGTGCGGGTCGCGGATGTGCAGAACCTGGTGCGAACCACGATCGGCGGCGACACCATCGGCAGGGTGGTCGACGGCCGCGAGCGCTATTCCATCAACCTGCGCTATCCACGCGGCTACCGCGACTCGCTCGACGCGCTGGCTGCAAGCCGGATCGCCACGCCGGCCGGCATCCAGGTGCCGCTGGGCGAGATTGCCAGCGTGCGCATCGTCGACGGGCCCGCCGAAATCAAGAGCGAGAACGGGCGGCTGGTCGGCTACGTCTACGTCGATATCGAAAGCAGCGATCTGGGCGGCTACGTCAAGGCGGCGCGGGCGGCGGTGGATCGGTCCGTCAAGCTGCCGCCCGGCTATGCGGTGGAATGGACCGGCCAGTACGTCCACCTGCAGCACGCCAGGGAGCGGCTGATGTGGGTGGTCCCGCTCACGCTCGTGCTGGTATTGCTGCTGCTGTATGCGCACTTCCGCCATGCCGGCAAGGTCATGCTGGTGATGGCGTGCCTGCCGCTCTCGCTGGTGGGCGGATTCTGGCTGATCTATGCGCTGGGATACCCGCTCTCGGTGGCCGTGGCGGTCGGCTTCATCGCGCTGGCCGGGGTGGCCGCCGAATTCGGCGTCGTCATGCTGCTGTACCTGGACAACGCCATCGAGCGCTTCCGACAGGCAGGCGAACTGAAAAACCGCGCGGCCCTGCACCAGGCCATCGTGGAAGGCGCCTTGCTGCGCATCCGCCCCAAGATCATGACCGTCTCCGTCATCATCGTCGGCCTGCTGCCGATCCTGTTCAGCCAGGGGGCAGGGGCCGACGTGATGAAGCGTATCGCCGCGCCGCTGGTCGGCGGCATGGTGTCGGCCGCCTTCCTGTCACTGATTCTGATACCGGTCGTGTACTCGCTGTGGTTCGGAAAAAGCCTGCCTGACCAGGATTGAGGCACCCTGCGGGCGTGCAGGGCACGCGCGCTGCTCCGGCGGGTGATTATTTCTTGTCCAGCTTGGTGAACTTGGCGCCTTCCAGCGTCAGGTTGTACATCAGGCCTTTCTGGCCAAAGATGAAGCCGACTACCGGGTCCTTGATGTTGGTGGTATCGACCGCCTTGCCGACGCCAATATCCACCAGCGCGACCGAACCATCGACGCCCACTTTCCAGCCTTCGCTTTCACGGAATTTGTCGAGTGTGGATTGCTGAATGAAAATCACCACAATGCTCTTGGCCTGAGCTCCCAGCTGGAAGCCGATGGAGGCGGCGGCGGTGCTGTAGTAGTCGACGGTTTTACCGCCCACCCGCAGCGCGCCTTCGCCGTATTCGCCGCCAATGCCGATGCCTGCCTTGTATACCTTGGGAAACACCAGCACGCCTTTTGCGATCCCGAGAAAGGCACTGGCCCCATCGATTTTCCGGAACGCTTGCAGCGCCCGGTCGACCTCCTGGTCGATCTCGGCGGCGCTGGCTGCCTGCACCGGTGCCGAGGCCTGGAACAGTGCCGTCAAAAACAAAACCGGAACAAAAAGGCGCTTGATCGAAGAAACAGAAGTCATGGAATCACTCCTTGAACAGAAACCGGATCTTCAATCTAGTACAGCAACTGAACTGCTTGGCCATCTGGGTTCATGCCTTCGCCCGCATCAGAGCCAGGCGACGTTCCCCCCAGACGTCGATCCAGCAGTCGAGGTCCTCCGCCGGCATAGGCCGGGCGATGAAATAGCCTTGCGCGGTATCGCATCCGGATGTGCGCAAAAACTCCCAATCCTCCTGGTTTTCCACGCCTTCGGCCACGGTCTTCATACCGAGTTGCTGTGACATGCCCAGGCTCGCCTCAAAGATGGCCCGGATGGAGGGATCACAGCAGGCGCCGTGGACGAAGCCCCGGTCCACCTTGAGTTCGTCGAAGGGAATATCGCGCAGTTGGGCGAGCGACGAGTGCCCGGTTCCGAAGTCGTCGATGGACAGGCCGATGTGCTTGAGCCGCAGCCGAGTGAGGATGTCGAGTGCTGCCAGCGGGTCCTTCATCAACCGGCTTTCGGTGACTTCCAGCGTCAGCCGGTCTAAAGGCACGCCTGCCTGGGCAACAGCCTGCGCGACGAAGTCCGGAAATTCCAGGGAGCCGAGGTTATCCATCGAGACATTCACCGCCACCTGCAGATGAAGCCCGGCATCCTCCCAGGCGCCGGCCTGGCGCAAAGCGCCGGCAAGTACCGTGCGCGTCAGATCGTCGATGAGGCCGCTTTCTTCCGCCGTGCCAATGAACTGGTCAGGAAACACCAAACCATCTTCTGGATGAAGCCAGCGTACCAGTGTTTCCACGCCGGTGATTGCGCCGGAAGCCAAGTCCACCTTGGGCTGATAGTAGTTGATCAGCCTGCCGCCATGAATTGCCTGCCGTAAGGCTTCGGGCTCGTAGATCTTGCGCTCAGTGCGTGGCGTGGCGCGCGAAGGGTGGCTCTCCAGCACCCGCTGCAATTGCTCAGGCGACACCGGTTTATGCAGGGTGCCGAGAATATTCAGGCGGTGAGCCCTGGACAGCTTCTCGACTGTCTGCAGAATGCGGCTGTCCTCGCCGCTCACCAGCACCAGTCCGCCGACATAGCCGATGCGGACCAGTTGCCGGATGAATTCCACGCCGTCCATGCCGGGCATTTGCAGATCGCACAGGATCAGGCCAAACGCATGATTCCCGAATTCCAGCAGGGCCAGGGCGTCCACTGCGTGCTCATGGGTCACGACATCCCCGAATCCCTGGTTGGCCAACAGGCGCGAGAGCAGCTTCAGCGCAAAAGGATCGTCATCGACCAGTAGAATTTTCATTGTTTTTTTCTCTCTGTAAATCACTGACTGCCTGCCAGGTTTCCGGCAATTTCCGCCTCGACTTTTGCCAGGGAGGCATCGAATTTCGCGATACCTTGCGCGATGGCCTCCTGATCGCCGGTCTTGCCAAGGTTCTCCAGGCCGGCGCACAGGTCGCCCAGCACCAGCGCGCCCACCGCCCGGGATGAGGATTTGAGCTTGTGGGCGATGGCGCCGACTTGCCGGGAGTCCCCGGCAGCCAGGGCTGCACGCATTTCCGTCGCGAGCAGACGGGACGAGGCCAGGTAATCCGTCAGGAATTCATTCACGGTGGCCGGGTCATCGCCCACCAGGGCTTCCAGCACGGCGATATCCAGGACGGATGTTTTTTGGCGGCGTTTTTTCTTCCGTGGCGCAACGGATGCGGCGAGGCCGGCCGCCTGCGGCATCCATTTTTCCAGCATGCTCCGCAACGCGGAAAGCTGCACCGGCTTGGTCATGTATTCGTCCAGGCCTGCGGCGCGGGCGCGATTGGCCTCGCCCCGCAGGGCGTTGGCGGTGAGGGCCAGAATGGGAATGCGGCTGCGTCCCGCTTCTTCGTGGCGGATGGTATCGGCCAGGGTGTAGCCGTCCATTTCGGGCATGTGCAGGTCGGTGAGCAGCAGGGCATAGCGCCCCTCGCGCCACAGCCGCAATGCTTCGACGCCGTTGCCGGCGATTTCTGCCGCATAGCCGAGCAGCGCGAGTTGCCGCAGGATGACTTTCTGGTTGATCTCGTCGTCCTCGACCACCAGAATGAGGCGGCCCTGGGCACGGGCTTCGGCGATGGTGGGCGGCTCCACGTCGCCTGCCAGAAGTTTCTCGGACCGCTCCTGAAAAATTTCGGGCGAGGCGCGGCCCACTGCCACGGCCACGGCGCGCAACAAGGCCTGCCGCCGCAGGGCATCGCCATCGAGCGTGACCGTGCTGGACTGCTCCACCCGGGCACGCCTGCGCCGGCCGCGGGTGATGAGCAACGGGCGCAGGTTCGGCAGGGCGGCAAGGGGAGATGGGTTCGTCCCATCGCCGGCTTCCAGGATCACCACCACCGGCTCCGCCAGCGGCGCGGCAAGCCGGGCCGCGGCAGCCGCATCGCTCGCCAGGTGGACGCGCGCGCCGGCATGTTCGAGGTAGGCGCGCAGATCGCCGGCATGGAAATTCGGGCTTTCCAGCACGATGCAGTCCAGGCCGGAAAGATCCGGCTGGCTGCGGAGCGGCTGTTCGGCAGCCCGCTCGAATGGCAGGCTGACGGTGAAGGTGGAGCCCGCGCCGAGCGTGCTTTCCACCGTGATCTCTCCCTGCATCAGGTCCACCAGCCGCTTGCAGATGGTCAGCCCCAAACCCGTGCCGCCGAAGCGCCGGGTGGTGGATATCTCTGCCTGGGTAAAAGGCGTGAAAAGGCCCGCCACGGTTTCGGCCGTCATGCCGATGCCGTTGTCGGCAACACGCAGGACCAGGCGCAATGGCGCTGTCTGCTCGACCTCCACCCGAACCGAGACCCGCCCGCGTTTGCCGGGCCGGCCCGCGGAGAACTTGATCGCGTTGCCGAGCAGGTTGTAGAGCACCTGGCGCAGCCGCACGTCATCCGACAAAACCCGTTCCGGAATCTCCGGTGCAACGAACAGGGCAAGCTCCACGCCCTTGCGCGCGGCGACCGGGACCAGCGAATTGCACAGGCCTTCGACCAGATCGGCCACGCAGACGGGTTCGCGTTCGAGCTCCAGCCGACCGGCCTCGATCTTGGAAAAGTCCAGGATGTCGTCGATGATGCCCAGCAGGGAGCCGGCCGACTCCCGGATGGTGCTGGCCAGGTCGGCCTGATGCTCGGACAGCCTGCTTTGTGCCAGCACATCCACCATGCCGATGACGCCGTTCATGGGGGTGCGGATTTCATGGCTCATGGTAGCCAAAAAGGCCGACTTGGCCCGGTTGGCATCTTCGGCCTCGCGCCGGGCACGCTCCAGATCGGCGGTGCGTGCCGCCACCCTGTGTTCGAGATTTTCATTGATCTGCAGCAGCGCCGCCTCCGCCTGCTTGCGTTCGGTGATGTCGCGCGTAATGGCCAGCATCTGCGGGCGACTATCCTGCTGGTCGCGCAGCGGCACGGCATGGGTATCAAACCAGAGATGCCTGCCCTTGAAACTGGTCACTTCGAATTCAAAGGTTCCTGGTCTTCCCTGCAGCACTTTTTGCGCAAAGACGCGATAAGCCGCGCGCCGCTCCGGGGCGACAAACTCGGCCATCTTGTGTCCCTGCACCTGCTCGAAACGGTCCGCATCGATCATGGCAAGTCCCGCCGCGTTCATCTGCACGATACGCCCTTCGGCGTCCACGACCTTCACGCACTCGGGCTCGGCCTCGATGATGGCGCGCAAACGCGCTTCGCTTGCGCGCAAAGCCTCCTCCGCCTGCTTGCGTTCCTCCACCTCGGCGGCGAGCTTGGCGGTGCGTTCCGCCACCAGCATTTCGAGGTTCTCCTGCAGCCGCGCGCGTTCCAGTGCAACTGCCACCTGGTTGCCGACGCTGTGCAGCACCTTCAGCTCAGCCTCGCTGAACAACCTGTTGCCATGGCCGGCCAGATTCATCACGCCGAGGGCGCGGCCATCGCCGAGCCACAAGGGGATGGAGGCATGGCAGCACAGGCCGAGGGTCTCGCCTTTTGCTTTGGCGAGGCGCTCGCATTTGATGATGTTGACGCTTGAGGCAAGCGCTCCATTCAGCAGCTGGTGCCGGCAGGCGCAATTGCCTTCAAATGCATCCGGCCCGTTCAGCGCGGGCGGCAGACCGCAGGCAGCCGCGATGCGGAAGTCGGCTTCTCCCGTGCGCAGGGAAACCCATCCGGCCTGGATCCCAGGCAGTTCCAGCGCGCGCTGCAGTGCCATCTCCGCCACGCCGCGCTCGCTGTCGGCGCTATTGAGGCCTTCAGCGATGCGGTTCAGTCCCTGCAGTACCTGGTTGGCGTGCGCCAGTTCCTTCTCCCGCTCCTTGAGTTCGCTGTTGACGTGGACCGCCTGCTCATAGGTCGAGACCAGCAGGTCCAGGATCTGCTGGCGCTCGGCCGTGATGAAATGCTTGTGGCCGCCGATGTCGATTTCCAGTGCCATCTGCATGCGCTGGTTCTTGCGCAGCTCAACGTTCATCAACAGGTATTTGATGCGCGACAGCAGGTATGTTTCGTCGTAAGGCTTGCGGATGAAATTGTCCGCGCCGCATTCCAGGCCGCGGATGACGTCGTCCGGATCGGAGAGCGTGGTCACCAGCATCACCGGGATGTGCTTCAGTTTCTCGTCGGACTTGATCGCCTTGCACAAGCCGTAGCCGTCCAGCTCCGGCATCATGACGTCGCTGATCACGAGCGCCGGATGGTGCAGCTCAAGCTGCGCCAGGGCGGCCTTGCCGTTGGGCGCCGTGGCGACCTTGTATTTGTGCTCTTCAAGCAACTGCTTCAACTGCTCGGCCTGCGTCGGGCTGTCCTCGGCAATGAGGATTTCGATGCGGTCGTTGCCGTTCTTTTTCATATATTCCTCCATCGTGCGTGGCCGTTGTTCGCCAGGCTGGTCAGCACGGCGGCGATTTTTTCCGGCGGCAGCACCAGCATCGCCGCGTCGAGCCGGATCGCTTCGCCCGGCATGCCGTGGACCACGGAACTGTCTTTGTCCTGGGCAAAGGTGACCGCGCCTTTTTCCTTCAACAGCCGCAGTTCTTCCGCGCCATCGCGACCCATGCCGGTCAGCAGTCCGGCAACGGCATCGCAGCCGTAAACCTCGGCGACCGAGCGAAACAGACAGGACACCGAAGGGCGCAAACCGTTCTCCGGTTCATCCCGGGTAAGAGCGATTCGCTCATGGCGCGCCACCTTCATCTGCACCTCGTCGGGCGCGAGGTAGACATGACCCGGAAGCATGCGTTCGCCGTGGGTGGCGAGATGCACCGGCAGGGCAGACGACTGTGCCAGCCATTCCATGAATCCCTGGCTGAAGCCGGTTGCCATGTGCTGAACAATCACGACCGGCGCCGGAAAGGTTTTCGGCAGGGCTGCGAGAATGGTCTGCAGCACCGGCGGACCGCCAGTGGAAGCGCCGATAGCGACGATGCGCAGTTTCGCAGGCTCTTGCGCCAGCCCCATTTCCACCGCGCGCGGCGCAGGCTCGCCAAACCGCCTTCGCGGCCAGCGGCGCACCACCTTCACCTCCGCCATCAATTTCACCGTCTGCACCAGTTCGCGGGCCGTGGCCTCGTGATCGGGGTGGCCAAGGCCGGCAGGGCGGCGCAGCACCGCCAGGGCACCGGCTTCCATCGCGTCGAAAGTCGTCACGACCTCGTCGGGCTTGTCGCTGCCGCTGACGATGATGATCGGGGTCGGATCGGTTTCCATGATCCGGCGCGTGGCTTCGAGCCCGTTCAGCTTCGGCATGTGAATATCCATGGTGACCACGTCCGGACGCATGCGGCGCACGGCGTCGAGCGCCTCTTCGCCGTCATGCGCGGTGCCGACCACCCGAATGGCTGGATCCGAGCCAAGAATGTGCACGAGAAACTCGCGCACCACTGGCGAATCCTCCACCACCAGCACCTTGATCACAGGCAGGCTGTTCATATCAGTCGCCGGATGATCTCCAGCAGGTTGCTTTGGTCGAAACTGCTTTTGACCATATACGCATTGGCCCCAACGTCGATGCCGCGCTCGCGATGCTCGCGCGATTCGAGTGCGGTCACCAGCACCACCGGCAGTTCTGCCAGCCGTTTATCGGAGCGGATCCTGGCCGTGAGGTCGAAGCCGTCCATGCGCGGCATTTCCACATCCGACACCACCAGATCGAACGCGGCGGTCCTGAGCGTCGTAAACGCATCCATGCCGTCCACTGCGGTGGTAACGGCGTAGCCGGCGGATTCCAGGATGTTTTTCAGCAGCGAGCGCGAGGTGATCGAATCCTCGGCGACCAGGATGGATTGCTTTGCGCCGGGCACTGGCTGTTCCTCGGTAGCCGAAACAAGGGGTGCCGCGACGTGGCTCACGGCTGATTTGAGCAGGTCGGCCACATTCAGTACCGGCACCATCTGGCCGGTTCCGAGCATGCTGGCGCCGGCGACGTTGCGTACGCGCGCGAGTTGCGGCCCGAGGCTTTTGACCAGGATTTCCTGCTCGCCGAGAATTTCGTCCACCCGGAACGCGACGCGCGATTCATTCTGGTCGAGCACGACCACCGGGGCATGGGCAGCCGCATGGCCGGCTGCGGGACGAGGCATTTCCAGCACGTCGCCCAAACCGGCGAGGGAGACAACCACTTCGTCCAGCACGATGGTTTCCCGGTTTTCCACCGTGCGGATGTCCTTGAGGGCCACCCGTGCCACACGCTCGACATGGGCCGATGGAATGACGCAAAGCCGCTCGCCCACGCGTACCAGCACGCCGCGGAAGGTGGCCAGCGACAGCGGCAGGACGATATGAAAAGCAGTGCCGGCCTCGCGGTGCGATTCGATCGAGATGCTGCCGCCCAGGCGTTCGACCTTTTCGCGCACGATCGCAAGACCGAGTCCGCGCCCGGAGACATCGGTGATGATGGGGCTGGTCGACACACCGGACTGGAATGCGAGCGCGAGCGCTTCGCGCTCGCTGATTCCGTCGTCTTCGCCGGAAAAGAGGCCGAGCTTTCTGGCGGCCGCCTTCACCCGGCCGCCATCGATGCCGGTGCCGTCATCGGCGATCAGCAACTCGACCTTGCCGCTGTCCCGCTGCGAAACCGCAAGCGTGACCGTGCCCTGCGCAGGTTTGCCGGCGGCTGCCCGTACGGCCGGGGTTTCGATGCCATGATCGATGGCATTGCGCAGCAGGTGGATGAGCGGATCCTTCAACTCCTCCAGCATGCGCCGGTCGAGTTCGATCTCGCTGCCCTGAATCACCAGCTCCATCTCCTTGCCCTGTTCGCGAGCCAGCTCGCGGGCAAGGCGCGGGAGGATATCGAGCAGCGACGCGAAGGGCAGCAACTGCATTTCCTTCACGTCGTGCAGCAGACTGTCGGTCATGCTGACCAACATGCGCTGGTCGCGCGCGGCGGATTTGTTCAGTTTCGCCAGGCGCTCCTCGATGGTGGCCATGATCAGATGTTCGCCCTCCAGGTACTCGAGCACCTTCAGGAGTTCCTTGCGCCGATGGGCCGATCCGTTGACGGCGCCGCTGCGCGCCTCCGAGCGTTCAATTTGCCGCAGCGCCGGCTGAATGTGCGTGCGCGCCTTTTTCCAGGCGGCAACGGTGGCGGTGGCGTCGCGCAGTTCCAGTGCGCGCTGGCGCGCCGCCAGGCGCGGCGACAGCAATTCCTCGACCTGGCGCATCACGGCGTCGAGTTTACCGGTGGAAATCCTGACC
>JBAVWB010000008.1:0-8277 GCA_049697615.1 Thiobacillus sp.
GAGCGTGATGCGGGCCTACAGCGGCGAGGCGGGGATGCGCTGCGCCAGGGCGGCGGCGCGGTCGCGCAGCGGCGGATCGGTCAGCTGCCAGGCCTGCTGCAGGGTGTGCGCCGCGGGGTCTTCGGCATCCGGCTCGAATACGCTGAGCGGGGCGTGTTCGGCGCAGCGCGCGAGAAACTGCTTTTCCACTGCGGTAAGCGTGCCCAGCGCGTAGCCGTAAATCGGTTGCGGTGCGACCGCGATCTGCCCGAGCAGCCGGTCGAGCGCGCGTGCATAGCGCGCCTGCGGGTCGTGGCCGTCGTTGTTGAGCGCCTGCCACACGGCCTCGATCAATGCGGTTTCGCGGTCGAGGCTGCCGGCGTGCAGTGCGCGGATGCGTGAACCGATCTCGCCGCCCAGCCGCGCGGCGGACAGTTCGTCGGCCAGCTGCAGCAGTTCGCCGGCGAGCGACCACTTGTCGACCGCGCCCAGCCAGTCTACGTGCCGCAGCACGCCGTGCAGGCGCGCCAGGCGATGCGCCTGCGGTTCGGCGCGGCCGTCGGACACGCTTTCGGCCCAGGCCTTCAGCGGGGTGATGGTCGGCGGGATCAGGGCGCGGCGGCCGGCCGCCTGCGCCAGCGCGCGGGCAAAATCCTGTCCGGCGCGGTGGTTGGGGACGAGCACGACCAGCCCGGACAGGTCGGGCAGGCGATGGGCGTGCTGGTCGAGCAGGTGGCGGGCGACGGTGTGCGGCAGCGCGCCGTCGCCGGGGGTTTTCAAGCGGCTCAGCGCTCCAGGTATTGCAGCTTGTCCTTGACCTGGGCCCAGTCGTCGGCGTCGGGCAGCGGGTCCTTGCTCTCGATGATGACCTTCCACTCCTTGGCGAGCTCGGCGTTCAGCGCGATATAGGCGCGCTGGTTGTCCGGCACGTCGTCTTCGGCGAAAATGGCTTCAACCGGACATTCGGCCACGCACAGGGTGCAGTCGATGCACTCTTCGGGGTCGATGACGAGGAAATTGGGGCCCTCGTGAAAGCAGTCGACCGGACAGACGTCGACACAATCGGTATATTTGCACTTGATGCAGGCCTCGGCTACAACGTAGGTCATTCGTATTTACCCTGATTATTTGAGAAACGCCCGGATGCTTGCAGGCGGCCATTTTGATGTAGCATATCGGCACAAATCCGAATTTTCCAGCTTTACCACCTTCCCAAACCGTCCAGGCCGCATCTGGCCATCCGCATAATCCAAAAATAGGAGCTTCACCGATGAGCGAGCATGTTCATTACATATCCGACGATTCCTTCGAACAGGAAGTCCTGCAGGCCGGTGTACCCGTGCTGGTGGATTACTGGGCGGACTGGTGCGGCCCCTGCAAGATGATCTCGCCGATTCTCGACGAAGTCGCCAAGGAATATGCGGGCAAGCTCAAGGTATGCAAGCTCAACATCGATGAAAACCAGGCCACGCCGCCCAAGTTCGGCATTCGCGGCATTCCCACCCTGATGATCTTCAAGAACGGCAACGTCGAAGCCACCAAGGTCGGCGCCCTGTCCAAGTCGCAACTCACCGCTTTTGTCGACAGCAACATCTGATATGTCTTCTCCGGACGAAGTGCCCCGCGAGCCGTCTGAGCCCGCAGCTCCGTCCGGCTCCAATCCTCCCCCACGTCCGGCTCTTTCAAGCGAGCCTATTCAGGCCTCTCCCATGCATCTCTCCGAACTCAAGCAGAAACCCATCACCGAACTCCTCGAGATCGCTGCCACCAACGGCATCGACAACGCCAACCGCTTTCGCAAGCAGGAACTGATCTTCACCATCCTGAAGACGCTGGCCAAGCGCGGCGAGAGCATCTATGGAGACGGCGTACTGGAAGTGCTGCCGGACGGGTTCGGATTCCTGCGGTCGCCTGAAACCTCGTATCTGGCCAACACCGACGACATCTACGTGTCGCCGTCGCAGATCCGCCGCTTCAACCTGCACACCGGCGACAAGATCGAAGGCGAGATTCGCACGCCGAAGGATGGCGAACGCTATTCGGCGATGACCAAGCTCGACCTGATCAACGGCGAGCCGCCCGAAGCCAGCAAGAACAAGATCCTGTTCGAAAACCTCACCCCGCTGCATCCGGACAAGCCGCTCAAGCTGGAGCGCGACGTCAAGGCCGAGGAAAACATCACCAGCCGCGTGATCGATATCGTCGCCCCGATCGGCAAGGGCCAGCGCGGTCTGCTGGTGGCGCCGCCCAAGACCGGCAAGACCGTGATGCTGCAGCACATTGCGCACGCCATCAGTTCCAACCATCCGGAAGTCGTGCTGTTCGTGCTGCTGATCGACGAGCGGCCGGAAGAAGTGACCGAGATGAGCCGCACCGTGCGCGGCGAAGTCGTCGCCTCGACTTTCGACGAACCGGCCAGCCGCCACGTCCAGGTCGCCGAGATGGTGATCGAGCGCGCCAAGCGCCTGGTCGAGCACAAGAAGGACGTGGTGATCCTGCTCGATTCCATCACCCGCCTGGCGCGCGCCTACAACGCCGTGCAGCCGGCTTCCGGCAAGGTGCTCACCGGCGGCGTCGACGCCAACGCGCTGCAGAAGCCGAAGCGCTTCTTCGGCGCCGCGCGCAACATCGAGGAGGGCGGCAGCCTCACCATCATCGCCACCGCGCTGGTCGACACCGGCAGCCGCATGGACGACGTGATCTACGAGGAATTCAAGGGCACCGGCAACCTCGAAATCCACCTCGACCGCAAGATGGCCGAGAAGCGCCAGTACCCCGCGATCAACGTCAACCGCTCCGGTACCCGCCGCGAAGAGCTGCTGATGCCGCACGACATCCTGCAAAAGGTGTGGGTGCTGAGAAAGCTGCTCTACCCGATGGACGACATGGAAGCGATGGAATTCCTGCTCGACAAGATCCGCGCGACCAAGAACAACAGCGAGTTCTTCGACTCGATGCGGCGCGGCTAAAGCCCGGCCGGGCGCAGGGACACGCGCCCTGCGTCTTCATCAAGCCACCCTGTAAAACAAGGCGCAGCCCGGATGAAATATCCGGGCTAGCTTTGCGGCGGGCGCGGGTTGTGCCAGCGCCCGCCGGCCAGCAGCAGGTCGGCCTCCGCCGGACCCCAGGTGCCGGGTTCATACCCATAGGCCGGGTCGCGATGCGATAGCACCCGCTCCACCACGTTCCAGGCGGCCTCCACCGCGTCCTGGCGTGCGAACAGCATCGCCTCACCGTCCAGCGCATCGCCGAGCAGGCGCTCGTAGGCGGTCATCTCGTCCGGGTGGTCGTTGCAGACATACAGTTCCACCGGTCGCCCCACCATCCGATCCCCGGCGTTCTTGGTGCGCGCGCCCAGCGCGATGGACACCGTGGGGGACAGCCGCATGCGCAGGTAATTGGGCGCCAGCGGCCCGGACTCGGAGAGGGCGAACACGCGCTGCGGCGGGAGCTGGAATTCGGCGCGTATCTCGGTGGAGGTGACCGGCAGCTTTTTGCCGGTGCGCACAATGAAGGGCACGCCCGCCCAGCGCCAGGTGTCCACAAAGAAACGCACGGCGGTGAAGGTCTCGGTGTCCGATCCGTGTGCCACGCCTTCCTCGTTCCGGTAGCCTTCGTATTGCCCGCGCACCAGGTCGCCGGGCTCCAGCGGGCGGATGGCCTTGAGCAGTTTGGCCTGCTCGTCGCGGATGGCCTCCGCGCTGGTGCCCAGCGGCGGTTCCATGGCCAGCAGCGCCAGGATCTGCAGCAGATGATTCTGCAGGACGTCGCGGATCGCGCCGACGGAATCATAGAAGCGCCCGCGCCCCTCGACCCCGAAAGTTTCCGCCATCGTGATCTGAACCTGCCGGATATGGTTGCGGTTCCAGATCGGCTCGAGAAAGGAATTGGCGAAGCGGAAATAGAGGATGTTCTGCACCGCCTCCTTGCCGAGGTAGTGGTCGATGCGGAAGATGCCCGATTCCGGCAGCGCCTCGTGCAGCGTTGCGTTCAGGGAGCGGGCCGATTCCAGGTCGCGCCCGAAGGGCTTTTCGACCACCACGCGCGCATTCTGCGTGCAGCCCGCCCCGGCCAGCCCGCGCACCACCACG
Source organism: Thiobacillus sp. (assembly GCA_049697615.1). Taxonomy (GTDB): domain Bacteria; phylum Pseudomonadota; class Gammaproteobacteria; order Burkholderiales; family Thiobacillaceae; genus Thiobacillus. Next base: position 4,071 of record JBAVWB010000008.1, read on the forward strand.
GGAAACATCGACGGCGGAATGGCAAAGTAGTGCAGGGGGCGTTCCCGGTGCTCGAGGGCGCGACGCAGCTCGTCGAAGGTGGCGGCATTTTCGTAATCGCCGTTGATATAGGTCAGCAGGCTGGCGAGGTTGCGAAACACCGACTCGTCCACCCCGCCGCCAAACTGGCTGATGCCATCGTGGGCGTGGGCACGCAGCCGCTCCAGATCCCACCCCGGGGAATGCGCCACACAGAAGATGGGGGGCAGGGTGCGGCCGTGCCGCAGCATGTCGTATAGCGCGGGGAAGATCTTGCGCCGGGCCGGGTCTCCGGTGGCGCCAAACAGGACCAGTGCGTCAGAGGAAAGCTTGTCGGCCATGACGGAAATCCTGGGGAAAAGAGGTGCTTCAATCATAAACCACTATTCCCAAGGCCTTCCGGGGGAGTCCGGGACGAATCCCCCCATAATGGGTGGCGAGATATACGGCTTGATTCTGTCCGGCAGATCCCCTATACTCCCGCGTTCTCCGAATTAACCCATTTAAGGAATTGCCATGAAAGCCGGCATTCACCCCAATTACAAAGAAGTAGCCGTGACCTGCTCCTGCGGCAGCACGTTCGTAACCCGCTCCACGCTGGGCAAGCCTGCTCTGCATGTGGAAGTCTGCGCATCCTGCCATCCGTTCTATACCGGCAAGCAGAAGATCGTCGACACCGCGGGCCGCGTCGAGAAGTTCCGTCAGCGTTATGGCATGAAATCAACCGCGGCTTGAAGCAAGCCGGTCTGAGCGATGCATGCAAAAAGCGGCTTTGGCCGCTTTTTGCTTTTTTGCGGCACGGCAACGGTATCATTTCCGCGCCGCAACCCAAGGAGCCATCCCACGTGAATCCCCAAGCCTTACGCCGCATTGCCGTGATTGCCCTCGGTGCGCTGACGCTGAGCCATTGCGCGCAGAATCCGGTCACCGGCGACAAGGACTTCGTGCTGATGTCGGAGCAGCAGGAAATCCAGCTGGGCGCGCAGGCGCACCAGGATGTGCTGAAGGAATACGCTGCGTTGAAGAACCCGGCGCTGCAGGCCTACGTGGATGAAGTCGGCCAGCAACTGGCGAGGCAGAGCCACCGCCCGCACCTGCAATGGCATTTCACCGTGGTCGACAGTCCCGATGTCAACGCGTTTGCGCTGCCCGGCGGCTATGTCTATATCACCCGCGGCCTCATGGCGTATCTGAACTCCGAGGCCGAACTGGCCGGCGTTGTCGGCCACGAAATCGGCCACGTCACCGCGCGCCACGGTGTGCGCCAGCAAAGCGCGTCCACCGCGGCCGGGCTGGGCGCGGTGCTCGGTTCAATCCTGGTGCCCGGGATGAACAACCAGGCGGGCGCGACGCTGCTGCAAACGCTGGCACAGGCCTGGACCGCGGGCTACGGCCGCGAGCACGAACTGGAATCCGACCGCCTCGGTGCCGAATATCTGGCGAAGACCGGCTACAACCCGCAGGCGATGATCGACGTCATCGGCACGCTGAAAAACCAGGAACTGTTCGCCGCCGAGCAGGCCAGGCGCGACGGCCGCCAGCCGCGCACCTACCACGGCACCTTCGACACCCACCCGAGCAACGACACGCGCCTGAAAAAGGTGGTGGACACGGCGAATCAATACACCGTCGCCAATCCGCGCGAGGGGCGCAACGACTATCTGCAGAAAATGGCGGGCGTCTTTTTTGGCGACAGCCCCGATCAGGGCCTGATCCGCAACAATCTGCTGCTGCATGAAAAGCTTGGCCTGGCGATCCAGTTTCCGCCCGGCTGGCGGGTCCAGAACCGCCCCGACCGGGTGCTGGCGCTGAGTCCGAAAGGCGACGCGCTGGTCGAACTGCGGCAGGGACCGAAGCATGACAAGCCGCTGGAAACGCTGCAGACGGGGGTCAAGCTGGATGCCGGCGCGCGCTTCGACAGCGGCAAGCTCAGCGGTTATCCCGCCGCATTCGCCGCCGGCGCGCAGGAGGGCCGGCCGGTGGTGGTGGCGGCCGTGGTGTTCAACGGCACGCAGTACCTGATTGGCGGCATGGCTTGGGACAAGTCCGTCTACGAGCACGAGCGCAATGCCCTGCGGGGTGCGATCAACAGCTTTCGTGCGATCACCCCCGAGGAACGGCAGACGGTCCGGCCTTACGTGCTGAAGCTGATCACGGCACAGCCCGGCATGACCCTGTCCGGACTCGCGCAGCAGTCACCGCTGGGCGCCGACGCCGAAGGCCAGTTGCGCCTGATGAATGCCCTCTACCCAAGCGGCGAGCCCAAACCGGGCCAGCTCATCAAAATTGTTCAGTAAGCGCACGTTCTCCCTGCCGCAACTCGGACTGCTGCTGCTCTGCGCGGCCTGGCTGCTGCCGGGGCTGGTGGGGCACGCGCCGTGGAAGGGCGGCGACGGCGAGCACTTCGTGCAACTGTGGCTGCTGCTGCAAAGCGGCGCCACGCCGCAGGCGGTATCCGCCACGCCGCCTTTGTATTACTGGGTGGCCATCGCCACCGCCTGGCTCACCTCGCCGATCCTGGAACTGGCCGACGGTGCCCGGCTGGCCTCGGGGCTGTTCATCGCGCTGGCGCTGTTTTTCGTCGCACGCGCGGCGCGTGTCCTGTATGGCGCAGAAGCCGGCTGGGCTGCCGCGCTGACCCTGCTGGGCTGCATGGGCCTGTTGGTGCGCGGACACGAACTCAATGCCGCGACCGCCCAGTTCGCCGCTGCCGCGATCATGCTGTACGGCATCGCCAGCCTGCCGCAGGGGACCCGTAGCGGCAGATTGTTTGGTGGAGCCGGCGCCCTGGGCAGCGGCGCGGCCTTGATGCTGCTCGCCGGGGGCGCGGCGGAAGCGCTGCTGTTTTTGCTGCTGGCCGCGCTGTTGCCGCTGGTGCTGGCCAATTACCGCAGCCCGGCCGCACTCCGCGCGCTGGCCTGGGGCGTGGTGGGTGCGCTGGTGGCCGGCACAACATGGCTGGCGTTTCTGACCTCGCAACAGATTCCGTGGATCCACGCACTCAACCTGCACCGCTGGCTGGGTACGGACGGCCTGCACTCCGGCTATTACCTCGGCATCCTCGGCTGGTATGCCTGGCCAGCCTGGCCGCTGGCGGCGTGGGCGGTTTATCGCGGACGGCGCCAGTGGCGCAGCCCGGGCATCGTGCTGCCGGTTGTCGCCTTGGCAGGCCTGCTCGGCCTGTATGCGTTCGACGCGCATCCCAGCGAAAAACAGGGCCTCATCCTGCTGCTGCCGCTGGCCCTGCTGGGTGCGGCCGGGCTGTTCAGCCTGCGGCGCGGCGCGGCCAACGCCCTGTTGTGGTTTGCGTTGACGCTGTTCGGCTTCATCGGACTGGTGCTGTGGGTCTACTGGAGCGCGCACGATCTCGGCACGCCGCAGCGGCTGGCAAGACGGCTCGTCAAGCTGGGCATGACCGGCGTTGGCGAATTGCGTCCGTGGGCACTGGCGGCCGGCCTTGTCGTCACCCTGATCTGGATCGGATTTCTGACGCGCGTCCAGCGCTCGCCGTTGCGCCCCATCCTGGTCTGGACGGCCAGCATGACCTTCATCTGGGTGCTGCTGATGGCACTGTTTCTGGCGCCGCTCGACCGCCGGTTGTCCTACGCCAGCGTGGGCGACGTGCTGGCGGCCAAGGTGCCACTCGGGGCATGCATCCAGAGCCATGAGGTGCGAAGTGATCAGCGCCTCCTGCTCGCGTATCACAGCGGGCGCCGGTTGATCCCGGCGGATGTCGGCTGCGACTGGCTGCTGGTGGAAACCCGCCGCCACGCGGCCGAGCCGCATGTTTCGGCCGACTGGATCAAACAGTGGGAAGGCGCCCGCCCCGGCGACCGAATCGACCGCTTCCATCTGTATGCCCGGCGGCGGCAGTAAGTTAGCGTCGGCGCGCGTCGCCGCCGTCATTCTGGCGGGCGGCCAGGGGCAACGCATGGGTGGGGCCGACAAGGGCCTGATCGGCTACCGGGGCCGCCCGCTGATCGAATGGGCGCTTGCCGCGCTGTCGCCGCAGGTCGGAGAAATCCTCATCAGCGCCAACCGCAATTTCGAGACCTACGCAGCGTATGGCCATCGCGTGCTGCCCGACACCCTGCCCGATTTCCCCGGCCCGCTGGCGGGCGTGCTGGCGGCGCTCGAGGCCGTGAACGTGGACTGGCTGCTGGTCGTGCCCTGCGACACGCCGCACCTG
>JBAVWB010000009.1:0-1999 GCA_049697615.1 Thiobacillus sp.
GTCCCACCCAGTCCACCAGCGGCAGCACCTCGGCGAGCCGGCGCGGATAGGCGCCGCCGGTGTGCAGGCCGACCCTGAATCCGAGCGCGTGCACTTCGCGCATCGCGTCGGCAAGTTCAGGCTGCAGCGTCGGCTCGCCGCCGGAAAACACCACGCCGTCGAGCAGGCCCTGGCGCCGTCGCAGGAAGGCCAGCACGTTTTCCCAGGGGATTTCGCTCTCGCCGCGCGCGGGAATCAGGTGCGGGTTGTGGCAATAGCCGCAGCGCCACGGGCAGCCCTGGCAGAACACCACCGCAGCCAGCATGCCAGGCCAGTCGGTGGTGGAGAGCGGAGTCAGGCCGCCGACGCGGAGCATGGCGGAATCACCTGTTTGAGCGCAGGCATGGATGCGGCGGATAACACCTTGAATCCGTCGCCCCGGCGAAGGCCGGGGCCCGGTGGTGAAAACTGGATACCGGCGTTCGCCGGTATGACGGCTTCGCGTGGGTTCGTAGCCGGATCATTCGTCATGCCGGCGAACGCCGGCATCCAGTTTAATCACTGGATTTCGGGTCGCAGCCCGGAATGACGCATTGATGTGCATCCCAGGGTCAATTCGAGCAACGTCCTTCGACGAAAAAGCGCCGCTCGCGGTGCTCGCTTTTTTTCCCCTTGTTGAAGCTCGTCACCGGGCGGTGATAGCCCATCACGCGGGTCCACACTTCGCAGCGGGTGCGCTCCTCGTCCTTCAGGGTGAGCGGGGCCTGGGTCGGTACGGTCATGTCGTTCATATCAATCTCCTTCCTTGGGGTTAGGCGGCAACAGCGCGCTTGCGGGACAGGGCTTCCTCGTCGCACGTGGGGCAGAACTCGTGCTCGCCGGCGAGGTAGCCGTGTTTCGGGCAAATCGAAAAGGTGGGCGTGATGGTGATGTAGGGCAGGCGGAAGCGCGTCAGCGCGCGGCGCACCAGCTTCTTGCAGGCTTCCGCCGACGAGATGTGCTCGGACATGTAGAGGTGCAGCACGGTGCCGCCGGTGTACTTGCGCTGCAGATCGTCCTGCCGCTCCAGCGCCTCGAAGGCATCGTCGGTGAATCCCACCGGCAGCTGCGACGAGTTGGTGTAGTAGGGCGCATCCGGAGTGCCAGCCTGCAGGATGCCGGGATAGCGTTTGGCGTCCTCCTTGGCGAAGCGGTAGGTCGTGCCCTCGGCCGGCGTGGCTTCCAGGTTGTACATATGGCCGGTCTCTTCCTGGTAGGCGGCGATGCGACCGCGGATGTGGTCGAGCAGCCGCACCGCGAAATCGTGGCCCCAGTCGCTGGTGATGTCGTGCTCGTCCCCAGTGAAGTTGCGGATCATTTCGTTGACGCCGTTCACGCCGATGGTCGAGAAGTGGTTGCGCAGGGTGCCGAGATAGCGCTTGGTGTAGGGGAAGAGGCCGTTGTCCATCAGGCGCTGGATTTCCTTGCGCTTGATCTCAAGCCCGTTCCTCGCCATGCCGAGCAGCGCATCGAGCCGGCGCAGCAGCGCGGCTTCGTCCCCTTTGTACTCGTAACCCAGGCGCGCACAGTTGACCGTCACCACGCCGACCGATCCGGTCTGCTCGGCCGAGCCGAACAGGCCGTTGCCGCGCTTCAGCAGTTCGCGCAGGTCGAGCTGCAGCCGGCAGCACATCGAGCGGATGTGGTTCGGCTTCATCTCCGAATTGATGAAGTTCTGGAAGTAGGGCAGGCCGTAGCGCGCGGTCATGGCGAACAGGCGCTCGGCATTTTCCGATTCCCATGGGAAATCCGGCGTCATGTTGTAGGTGGGGATGGGGAAGGTGAACACGCGGCCCTTGGCGTCGCCGGTGGTCATCACCTCGATGTAGGCGCGGTTGATCATGTCCATCTCGGCCTGCAGCTCGCCGTAGGTGAAGGGCATTTCCTCGCCGCCGATCACCGGCACCTGTTCGCGCAGGTCCTCCGGACAGGTCCAGTCGAAGGTGAGGTTGGTGAACGGCGTCTGCGTGCCCCAGCGCGA
>JBAVWB010000010.1:0-1547 GCA_049697615.1 Thiobacillus sp.
GAGGTGCCCTGGGTCAGCTTGACGCTGGCCTGCTCGGTGGCGAGGTTCACGCTCGCTTCGAGCACGCCGGGCACTTTGGCGAGCGCTTTTTCCACCCGCGACGAACAGCTCGCGCAGGTCATGCCGGTGATGCTCAGGGTGAGCGATTCGGTGGGCACGCTGAAGCCGGCCTTTTCGATGGCGCGCTGAACCGAGGCCGCATCGGTTGCGCCCGAAATCGTCGCGGTCTCGGTCGCCAGGTTCACTGTCGCGTCGGTCACGCCCGGCAGCTGTTTCAGCACTTTTTCCACCCGCGTCGCGCAACTGGCGCAGGTCATGCCTTCGATGCCGACAGCGAGTGGACAGGCGTTGGGGGCGTTCATCATGGGCTCCAGGTGGGTGCGTTGGATTGCGCCTAGGCCTTGCCCGGGTGGGAAGGCCTATCGATTAAGACGACGGCTGCACGCTACAAGTTGCATGGCTGGTTTCCATGCTCAGCGGCGGACGGTGTTCAGCGGGTAATCCTTCGGCAGCAGCACCCACATGCGGCCGCGTTGCTTCATGCGCCCGGCGAGTTCGCCGGCTTCATTCCCGAACCCCCAGAAAAAGTCGGCGCGCACGCCGCCGCGGATGGCGCCGCCGGTGTCCTGCGCCATCACCAACTTGTTCATCGGCAGCGGCGAATTGGGTTGGGTGGTGGCGAGGAAAACCGGCGCGCCGAGCGGGATGAAGCGCGGGTCGACGGCGATCGAGCGGCCGCCGGTCAGCGGCACGCCAAGGGCGCCGGGCGGACCAGTCAACCCGTTGGGAAGTTCGCGGAAGAACACATAGCTCGGGTTGGCCGCGAGCAGTTCCGGCAGCTTGTCGGGCTTCTGCGCGCCCCATTCCTTGATGCCCTGCATCGACGCCTGTTCCAGCAGCAGTTCGCCGCGTTCGACCAGCAGCTTGCCGATCGACTGGTAGGGGTGGCCGTTCTGGTCCGCATAGCCGACGCGCAGATGCGAGCCGTCCGGCAGCTCGATGCGGCCCGATCCCTGGATCTGCAGGAAGAAGAGGTCGACCGGGTCTTCGGCCCAGGCGATGGGCTTGCCCTTGAAGCCGTTTGCCTTGCCGTTGGCGGCATCCTCGATGTCCTTGCGGGTGGAATAGGGCACCAGCTTGTTGCCTGCCAGCCGTCCGCGCAGCCGCAGGCCTTTCAGTTCCGGATAGATGCTCGCGAGCTCCACGCTGATCAAATCGTCCGGCGTGGCGTAGAGCGGGTGGCGCGCACGTTCGGTGCGCACGCGGTCGCCTTTCAGCAGGGGCTCGTAATAGCCGGTGATCAGGCCTTCGGCGCTGCCGTCTTCCGCAGTGGCCTGCCAGGGCTGGAAGCGCTGCTCGAAAAACGCGCGCACGGTGGCGTCGTCGGGCGCGGCCATCGTCGCCGCCTCGGCGCAGACCGACTGCCACGCGCTGCGCTTGACCAGCGTGGAGCAGCTCTGCAGGAAGGCCCCCCAGCTTTCGCTGAGCGCATCCTCCAGCCAGAAGTCCACCGCAGCCCAGTCCACCGGTCTGAGCGTGGGATAGGC
>JBAVWB010000011.1:0-2050 GCA_049697615.1 Thiobacillus sp.
GATAGTCGCCGCCGAACACGTTGAGGTGCGGCCGGCGCCCCACCGCCACCTGCGCCACATAGGGCATCAGGTTGTTGGGAATGCCGCGCGGGTCTTCGCCGATCAGCCCCGATTCGTGCGCCCCCACGGGGTTGAAATAGCGCAGCAGCGCAATGTTCCAGCCGCCGTCGGCGTGGGCGATGTCGCGCAGCATCTCCTCGATGAAGAGCTTGGAGCGGCCATAGGGATTGGTCGCCGACAGCGGAAAACCCTCGGTGATCGGCACCGTTGCCGGGTCGCCGTACACCGTGGCCGACGACGAGAACACCACCGACTTCACCCCGGCCGCGGCCATTTCCTCGAACAGCGCGATGCTGCCGGCGATGTTGTTGTCGTAATACAGGAGCGGCTTGTCCACCGACTCGCCGACCGCCTTCAAGCCGGCGAAATGCACCACCGCATCGATGGCATGATCGGTAAACAGCGTGCGCAGCGCGGCGCGGTCGCGGATGTCGCCCTCGACGAAGCTCACCGGCCTGCCCGCAATCTGCGCCACCCGGTCGAGCGATTTCACGCTGCTGTTCGACAGGTTGTCGAACACCACGACATCGTGCCCCGCCGCCAGGCATTCCACTGCAGTATGCGTGCCGATATAGCCGGCGCCGCCAGTCAACAGAACCTTCATTTCCTCTCCCCCTGGTTTTTCTACAGGCTCAGTCGTGAACCTTGAAACTTGAATCCTGAAATTCACTTGCCCAGCAACTGCCGAGCCGCGTCCACAATGAACACGGTATTCGTCACCAGATACCGCTTCCACAACCGCCGCTGCTCGCGCCTACCGAGTAGTTCATGCGGCCGCTCACGTTCGATGATGCGGAGGGCGATCAGGCAAGGCGGCGCCGCATCGCCGCGAGCAGGCCCGCGCCGAGCAGCAGCAGCGCCCACGGCGGCATCGGCACATCGCCGTCGTTGCCGCCCTCGCTGGCCGCTGCCACGCTGAAGGTCTGCATCGCCGAGGGCGCGGCGCTGTACTGGCTGTCGCCCGGCTGGGTGGCTTCGAGCGTGCACAGCCCCGCCGTCAATAGCGTGACGGTATTGCTGCTGGCGCCGCACACCGCGGGCGTCAGCGACGCGATGCCCACCGGCAATCCGGAGCTGGCGGTGGCGGTCACGCCGAACGGCGCGGCCCCCAGCGTTTGCCCGGCAACGGGAGCAAAACTGATGGTTTGCGCGAGCAGGGTGACGTTAAAGCTCCGCGTGACCGTGGGGGCGGCGGCATAGCTGGCGTTGCCGGCCTGGTTTGCCGCGATCATGCAGGTGCCGCCGGCGATCAAACTGACCACGTCGCCCGCAACCGTGCATACCGTTTGCGTCTGGCTGCTGAACGTCACCGCCATACCCGAACTGGCCGTGGCGCTCAGGCTGAAGGCCGAGTTCACCGGCATGTCGCCGATGGGATTGAAACTGATGGTCTGCGCCTGCTGCAGCGTCCAGGCGAGCTGGACCGCGCCGCTCGCGCCAGACTTGCCGTCGACCGCGATGCGGTAGGTCGTCCCCGCCGTGGCCGCGAAGCTCAGGCCGCTGGCGCTGCCCGCCGAGCCGTCGTTGTCGTTCGAGGCGACTTCAGCAAGCGTTGACACGCCACTGCCGGCATACACCGCCAGCGCGGTATCGAAGCCGCTGCCGTGCGTGTCGAAACTGGCCGTGCCGGATGCCGCCGGCGTCCACTGCCACCATACCGACTTGCCGCCGCTCGTTCCGGCGTGAGCGGGTTCGCCTGCCTCCAGCGTCGCATTCAGGTTCCAGCCCGCGGCGATGCCGCTGGTGCCATCCAGCACCACGGCTTGGGCGAATGCATCGTTGAGCGGCGCCCCCTGGGCGGCGAGCAGATCGACGCGCGGCTTGACGATGCCGTTGCGCGCATCCGTGACCGATTTTCCGCTGGCGGTGAGGCGGCTCAATCGGCCAGCGGCGGCATCGCCCGGGAACGCCTGCGCCAGCACCGCGACCGCGCCGGTGGCCACGGGCGCCGACAGCGAAGTGCCCGCGACGGTGGCGCCAGTCACTGTGG
>JBAVWB010000012.1:0-6776 GCA_049697615.1 Thiobacillus sp.
CCTACATCCTGTACGCCAGCCACATCGCGGCGATGGCGCCGGCGACCAATCTGGGTGCGGCAACGCCGGTCGAACTGGCGCCGGGCGGGCAGCCCGGCGCACCCGAGAAACCCGCCGCCCCCGGCAAGCCCGATGCCCGGAAACCTGCCGAGCCGCCGGCCGGTGACCCCAAGATGCGCAAGGCAGTGCACGATGCCGCAGCCTACATCCGCGGGCTGGCCGAACTGCGTGAACGCAATGTCGAATGGGCCGAGCGGGCGGTGCGTGAAGCCGTCAGCCTGCCGGCCAGCGAAGCGCTGGAACTGAAGGTGATCGACCTCGTCGCAGCCGACCTCGACGACCTGCTGCGCCAGGTCAACGGCCGCATCGTAAAAATGGACGGCCAGACGGTGACCCTCGACACCACGAATGCCACCGTCGAGCACGTCCAACCCGACTGGCGCAGCCGCCTGCTGGCGGTGATCGGCGACCCCAGCATCGCCTACATCCTGATGCTGCTCGGCATCTACGGGCTGATCTACGAATTCTCCAACCCCGGCATGCTGTTCCCCGGCGTGGTCGGCGGCATCTGCCTGCTGCTCGGGCTGTTCGCGCTGCAGGTGATGCCGATCAGCTATGCCGGGCTGGCGCTGATGCTGCTGGGCATCGTGCTGATGATTTCGGAAGCGTTTGTTCCCAGTTTCGGCGCGCTCGGGCTGGGCGGCATTGCCGCCTTCATCATCGGCTCGGTGATGCTGATCGACACCGATGTCCCGGGCTATGGCATCCCCTGGATGCTGATCGTCCCGGTGGCGGTGGCGAGCGGTCTGTTCAGCTTCTTTGTCGCCGGCATGGCGATCAAGGCGCGCGCCAGGCCGGTGGTGACCGGCGCCGAGGAAATGATCGGCGCCCACGGCGAAATCCTGGAGGACATGGAACACGAAGGCTGGGCGCGCATCCACAGCGAGCAGTGGCGGGTGCGCAGCAAAGTGCCGCTCAAACGCGGCAGCCGGGTGCGGGTGCGCGCGCGGCACGACCTGATGCTCGACGTGGAACCGGATGATTCATAAAGGAGAACAAGCATGTTTGAATTCGGCGGAATGACCATTGCGCTGTTGATCGTCGGGCTGCTGGCCGCCAGCCTGCGCATCCTGCGCGAATACGAGCGCGGCGTGGTGTTCATGCTGGGGCGCTTCTGGAAGGTGAAGGGGCCGGGGCTGGTGGTCATCATTCCCGGCATCCAGCAGATGGTGCGGGTGGACCTGCGCACCATGGTGTTCGACGTGCCGAGCCAGGACGTGATCTCGCGCGACAACGTCTCGGTGAAGGTGAACGCGGTGGTGTATTTCCGCGTCATCGACCCGGCCAAGTCCATCCTGCAGGTGGAGGACTACATGAACGCCACCAGCCAGCTGGCGCAGACCACGCTGCGTGCGGTGCTGGGCAAGCACGAACTCGACGAGATGCTGGCCGAGCGCGAACGCCTCAACTCCGACATCCAGCAATTGCTCGATGCGCAGACCGACGCCTGGGGCATCAAGGTGTCCAACGTCGAGATCAAGCACGTCGACATCGACGAATCGATGGTTCGGGCGATCGCCAAGCAGGCTGAGGCCGAACGCGAGCGGCGCGCCAAGGTGATCCATGCCGAAGGCGAACTGCAGGCCTCGGAAAAGCTGCTGGCCGCCGCCGAGATCCTCGCCGTCAAGCCCCAGGCCATGCAGCTGCGCTATCTGCAGACGCTCGCCAATATCGCCGGCGACCGGACCAACACCATCGTTTTCCCGATGCCGGGCGAACTGTTGAACCTGATGATGCGCGACAAGAAGCCCGGCGAGTGACGGCTGGGAAAGCGCTGATTGATTCATTTCTGCCATTGCGAGCGCTGTTGCCTTTAGCCACGAGGCCGAAGGCCGTGGTGGGAAGCAATCCAGAATGCCACAGCATCACGGGGGCTGGATCGCCACGGCTCTGCGAGCCTCGCGATGACGAATACGTTCGTGCTTCCCGATCAAGCCGACAAAAACCATGGCGTCCACGAGGTTGTGGGTGGCAAGCCGGGCCGCATCACGGTATGCTCAACCCCAATCCCGAATGCATTCGGGAACCTGTGCCGTGCAAATCCACTCTGTACCGGCACATCAGTTTTGCCATTCATAGAGGAGCCTAGATGAACCCGCAAGTCACCACCCTCGGCCGCAGCCAGTCTGCGGCACTGTCTACCAACAAGGTCGTCAAGAACACCTACATGCTGCTGTCGATGACGCTGGCGTTTTCCGCGCTCACCGCCGGCCTGTCGATGGCCTTGAACCTGCCGCACCCCGGCATGATCATCACCCTGGTCGGCTATTTCGGCCTCTTGTTCCTGACCACCAAGTTCCGCGACAGCGGTCTTGGCATCGCCTTCGTGTTCGCGCTGACCGGCTTCATGGGCTACACGCTCGGCCCGATCCTCAACGCCTATCTGGCGCTGCCCAACGGCAGCCAGGTGGTGATGATGGCGATGGGCGGCACCGCCGCGATCTTCCTCGGCCTGTCGGCCTACGTGATGACCACGCGCAAGGATTTCAGCTTCATGGGCGGCTTCCTCATGGTCGGCATCCTGGTCGCCTTCCTCGCGGGCTTGGGCGCCATCTTCTTCGAGATGCCCGGCCTGTCGCTGGCGGTGTCCGCCATGTTCGTCCTCCTGATGTCCGGCCTCATCCTGTACGAGACCAGCAACATCATCCACGGCGGCGAGACCAACTACATCATGGCGACGGTCACGCTGTTCGTGTCGATCTTCAACCTGTTCACCAGCCTGCTGCATCTGCTGGGTTTTGCCAGCAACGACTGATTCCTGATGTCGACGGCAATAGAAACGGCGTCTTCCAGGACGCCGTTTTTTATCGACACCCACTGCCATCTCGACGCGGCCGAGTTCGATGCCGATCGCGATGCCGAGTACGCGCGCGCCGTCGCCGCCGGCGTCACCACCCTGATCATCCCCGCCGTCAGCCGCGACAATTTCGCCGCGGTGGCCGCCACCTGCGAGCGCTATCCCGGCTGTCTGCCGGCGTGGGGCCTGCATCCCATGCTGATCGACGTGCATCGCCCCGAGCACCTCGCCGACCTGCGCGCGCAGATCGAGGCGCTGCGCCCGGTGGCGGTGGGCGAGATCGGGCTCGATTTTTTTGTGCGTGACCTCGACCCGGCAACACAGGAATTCTTCTACGTCGAACAGCTGAAGATCGCGAAGGAGTTCGACCTGCCGGTGCTGCTTCATTGCCGCAAAGCCAACGATGAATTGCTGAAGCATCTGCGCAAGATCGGCGTGCGCGGCGGCATCGCCCACGCCTTCAACGGCAGCCCGCAGCAGGCGGACGAATTCATCAAGCTGGGATTCAAACTGGGCTTCGGCGGCGCCTTCACCTGGCCGCGCGCCAACAACCTGCGGCGGCTGGCGGTTGATCTGCCGTTGGAAGCGATCGTGCTGGAAACCGACAGCCCGGACATCCCGCCGGTGTGGATCGGCCGCGGACGCAATGCGCCCGGCGAGCTACCGCGCATCGCTCAGACCCTGGCCGAACTGCGCGGCATCGATGTCGAGCGCGTGGCGCAGGCCACCACGCGCAACGCCCGCGAACTGTTCGGCCTGCCGCCCCAAATTCATTGAGCCGTCATTCCGGCGAAAGCCGGAACCCAGTAAATTGAACTGGACACCGGCCTTCGCCGGTGTGACGAACTCAGCTGACGTAGCCGAAATCGCCCACCCACTTGCCGCGGCGGTAATCGATGGCCAGCCAGTTGGGCACGTAGGGGCGCGGATTCTCGAGCGGAAAACTTTCGGAAGGCGGCGAGACACCGCCTTCCGCCACGCTGCAGCGGCGCGTCATGATGGGCTTGAAGCACACCGCCAAGCGTTCGTTGACCGGCGTTGACTGTTCAGCCGAATCGCCGAAATACACCCGCTTGCGCAGCAGGCAGGAAAACAGCAACTCCATCTCGGCGACCAGCGGCGTGTCTCGCACAGCCAGTGCTTTTTGCGCGGCCTTGGTAAGCCTGATTTCCAGCGATTTGTCGTGCAGGGTAATGTTCATGGCCCGCCCCTCAGAAATCGCGTTCGACCTTGAAACCGTTGATGACGATGTCGCCTGCCACCATGCGTGCGCCGTGGTTCACCGCGTCGAGAATGTCGCCGTCGGACCAGCCGGCCGCGCGGGCGGCCTGCAGGTCGACTGTGCCGACGCTGCTGGAATCGCGGGTCGCCTTCAGCACCAGGCCGAGCAGCATCTTCTCGTCCGGGCTCAGCGGGCTGTTGCGAAATTCGGCGCGTGTGGCCGCGACCTGCTCCGGCGTCCAGCCGGCCAGGTTGATCAGCATGCCAGCGTTCATGTCGATGCAGTAGTCGCAGTTCCCCGCCTGCGAAACCAGCATGCGGATGCACGCCGTCAGCGGCATCGAAAGCGTGGGATGCTGCATGACGCTGCCGTAGTACTCCCACTGGTGCCTGAGCAGAAAGGGATTGGCGCTGAACACCTGGATGGCGGCGGGCACGTGTCCCCACGCGTTCTTGATCTGGGCGTAGATCTCGGCGACTTCGCCGGTTGCGGCTTCGGGTGTGACGGTTTGCAGAATGCTCATGGCAGTCTCCTGGTTGAGATCAAATCCAACGCCTGACGCGGGCCTTGTAGCCCCGGTAGGCGTCGCCGAACTTCGCTTCGAGATGCGCTTCCTCGTGCCGGATCACGCCGAAGCGGAGCGTGAACCAGACCAGGGGGGCGAACGCCAGCGGCCACACCGTATGCAGCAGCAGCGACACCCCGGCCAGGATGAACCAGTCGCCGAGATAGATCGGATTGCGGCTGAGGCGGAACGGTCCGTCCGTGCACAGTTCGGATGCACCGAGATACGGATTGACCGTGGTGTGGTGGCGCGCGAGCGTCCACAGCGTCCAGACGAACAGCGCCAGCCCGATGCCGAGCGCGAGCCAGCCGAGCGGACGCGTCGCCGCATCCAGGTCGAGCGGCAGCGGCAGCCGGTTGCGGTCCAGCCACCAGCCGCCCAGGAGTGCCGCAGCATAGGGCGCCGGCGGCAGGATCAGCGTGCGCGGCCGGCGCAATTCGTCTTTCATGCAGTTCCTTCTGTAAAAGAATTCAGCGCCGCGCCGCGTTCCTGGTGTTTGCGCCTAATTGCCTGGCCACACGAATTCAACTCGAATCCCGCTTGGCTCATAGCACATCAAGTGTTTGGCAGGCCCCTGCCCCAATAACTCCGGCCCAAATTCGATTTTTGCCCCATTGGCTGTTAGCCGCTGGTGTACCGTATGTAAGTCAGCTTCGTCGTTTACGTGAAAAGCGACATGGTGCAGCCCGACATTCCGGTTCTTGTCGAATGGGATTGATGGCGCTTCCTTTGTTGCCCAGAGCGTAACCATGGTGTTCCCATCGCTTACATAAATGGCCGGGTAGTCTTCATTCCTCCGGACTTCTCGCCAGCCAAGCAAGGAAGTAAAGAAGGCCGCACTTCCTTCCAGGTTCGATACGGTAAGACCCACATGATGAGTACCTTTTGTAATCGGTGCGCTCATAAACTTTCCCCCAGGATGATCATGGCTCTCTCAGCGTGTCCAGAAAGCGGCCGAGTTGCGCGAGGCAGCTGCGATACGCCGCGACGGATTGCGTGTTCTTGCTCATGCCGACGCAGCCCTCCAGCGCCGACACGATGAAGAAGGCGGTGGCCTCGGCATCGACGTCGCGGCGCACCTCGCCCGCCGTCTTGCCGCGTTTGAGCGCCGCCGCCACCACGGCAACCCATGCTTCGAACACCTCGTTCAGGCGCTGGCGAAAGCTTTCGTCCACCGGACTCATCTCCTGCATCAGGTTGTTGAGCGGACAGCCCAGCGTCACCACCATCGGATCGTCCTCGGCCGCCTTGGCCGTCAATAGCGCCTGCATGGCCGCCAGCGGCTGCCGGGTATCCGCCAGCGGTTCGAACATCATCGCGGCCAGGCGCGGCCGGATCACCTCCTCCACCACTGCCAGGCCGAGCGCCTTCTTGTCCGGAAAATGGTGGTACAGCGCCCCCTTGGTGAGCCCGGTGTCGGCCAGGATCTGCGTAATTGAGGCGGCCTGGAAGCCGTTGCGGTGGATTTCGGCGAATGCCGCTTCCAGCAGGGTCTGCCGGGTGAGATCGGACGGTTTGACGGGCGCGTTCATGGCTTAATCATACATACCGGTTGGTATGTGTCAAGGCCAAAAGCGGCTCGATCAAACAACACCCGCTTTCGGGGCGACGATTAACGCAGTTCGCGCTGCGAGGTGGCCCGCAGAAATTCGTTGCGCTGCTGATCGCTGGTTCTGAAGCAGCCGGTGAAGGCCTGTGTCACGACGCGCTCGTCGCCGCGCCGGTCTTCGCCCAGGAGCAGGCACAGCTGCTCGGCCTCGATGATGCACGCCGCGCCCTGCGCCTGGCCGTGCGTCACCAGCGCTTCGGCGATGTCGCGCGTCATCCATTCCTGGTAGGTGAAGCGGTGGCCGATGGCGTCGACCATGCGCGCGATGCGGCCGAAGCCGTGCAGCCGTCCGCCGGGGATGTAGGCGACGTGAGCCACGCCGCGAAACGGCACCAGGTGATGAGGGCACACGCCGTGCACCGCGATGCCGCGCACCACCACCATGTCGTCGCGGTCGTCGGCAAAGCCCTCGCCCAGCGCCGCCGCGGGTTCGATCGCATAGCCGCCGAGCAGGCGCTTTTGCCACAGCTCGCGCACCCGCTCGGCGGTGCGCCCGGTGTGCACCGAGTCGGGGGCCACGCCG
>JBAVWB010000013.1:0-13914 GCA_049697615.1 Thiobacillus sp.
GCGAAGTACATGGCGATATCGGCCTGGCGCAACAGCCGCTGCAGCGCATCGTCGTCGGCGGCATCGAGGAATGAAATTCCGACGCTGATGCGGACCGGCTCCTTGACCCCATAGGCGGCAAAGTCATGTCTGAGAACGTGTTCCATGCAGCGCTCGGCGACCTCCCTTGCGCGTTCGGTGTCGGCGGAAAACAGAACCATTGCAAATTCGTCGCCGCCCAGGCGGTAGAGGCGATCGCCTCCTCGCAGTGCACTGCGCAGCGATTCGGACAAGCCCATCAGCACCTGGTCGCCGACCTGATGTCCATAGGTATCGTTGATTGCCTTGAAGTGATCGCAATCAAACAGCAGAAAAGCCACCCCGAGCTTCGAATTGCCATGGGTGCGATGCATGGCATGCCAATCGTCGTCGAACGCGCGGCGATTGAAGATGCCTGTCAGCGGATCATGATGCGCCAGCGTCCACAACTCGCGATTCTTGTCCGCCAGGCTGACATGCATGTCATCGAGTTGCTGCTTGTAGTCGTTTAGCGACTGGCGGACATTCTCGAGTTCTGTCACTGCCAGCACGCCCCGGTAGGACTCGCCGAGCAATTCCCCTTTGCCGCGCCGCATGGCCTGAATATGGTCAGACAGCCGCCGCAGCGGCTTGGTGATCACAGACACCAGAGAAAAATAACCGAGCAGCGAAATGGCCGCGATGAGCAGGGCAATTTCGTAGAACGAGCGACTGATGATGGCTTCAAGCGCACGTGTTTCGGGATTGTCGACGGTCTGGAATTGCAAAGCCGGCAAAAGTTCACGGAGCGGAACAGACGCCCCATCATGTCCCGCGAGTTTCAGGGTTTTCATGTCCAGATAGCGAAACCGGCGCATCTGGATGAGTTGCTCCATGAAATCGAGTTTCAGCCCGGCGTAACCGATCAGATTCGATTGGACGGCATCCCGGTAAAACGGGGAAAAGAAATACAGATAAACCCGTCCATTCTCATGCGCCAGAAAGGGCCGGATGTTCAGCGTGTCGATCTGTGCCGGCATGCTGCTCTCGCGCGGGTTATCCTTCGCCAGATTGCGCCCCTCAAGATTATAGAGATCGACCGCATCGATGGATTTCGGGAGCACGCCGGCCACCCGCGCGCGGGAATTGCGCCAGTAAGCGTAATAAACCGGATTTTCCAGTTGCTGGCGCGCCTCATCCCACTGCGTCAGCGCCTGGGCAACACCTTCCACCTGCTGGGCCAGCAGGGCAATCGCCTCGTTGAGTTCCTGGCGGGCAAGCTTCTCGTCGGATTGCTCAATCCGTTCCTTGAGATGGGCGGTATCGTGGAACACAAAGGCGGCAAGCACGCCCAGCGTCGCCACCATCACAAAGAACAGCGCCAGCGCGTACTGGGCGATCGGCCGCGGTGCAAGTCGCGCGCGCATAGAAGGTAAAGGCATGCGTCAGCGCTCCCGCATTGCCTTCAGCACGGCATCCTGCAAATCAAACTCGTACTGGTTATCGAAGAAGTGCGAGGCACCCTGAATCGTGCGTACCGCAATGCCCCGCGAAGCCAGCTTGTCCACCCAGTCAGCGCCCATGCGGTCATCCTTTTCCCCCATGATGACCTGGACCGGCACGGGAGACTTCACAAGCGAATCGAGGATGCCGGCCCGGCTGATCTCCAGATAGGAAAGCAGGGCGGCGGGCGGGCCGACAAACTTTTTGCAATGCCCGAACTCAATCTGGGCCAGCGAATGGTCCCCACGCGCCATGCGGTCGCGCAACGCCTGCGCAATCCGGGCCCGTTGCTGGGCACCCTGCTTTGCTTCCACGTCGATCAGGCTGATCAGCAGCAACTGCTTCACGGCAGGCAGAGGGCCCGCGCTCAAGCTGCCAAGCAATTGCAGATTGCCGAAGCTGTGCCCGACCAGAACGATGTGCGAATGGCCTTTCCGGGTCAACCATCGAACCCAGAATGCGATTTCTGCCGCGTCCTCGTCCAGGGTATGCACATGCAACGCCTCGCAAGGCAGGCTTTTGTTGCGGTCCGTAATGCCGAGTGACAGCGTGGGCGCCACGACCGTGTAGCCCGCTGCGGCTAGCGCCTCCCTCGTGCTGGCGATGGTGGGAAATGTCCGGGTCTGGAGAAAACCATGCAGGATGAGCACCGCAGGCAAGCCTTTTTTTCCTGCATGAAAATCTGCGGTGGCAACCTTCCCGGATGGCAGCCTGGCTTCGACCACGCTGTCCTGATTCGCGAATGACGGCAGGGAAATCAGCAAACAGGCCAAGACTGCCAGCAACAGTGCGGGGGTTCGGTTCATGGATATCCCTGGGTAAGGCGCAAAATTTCACGCTTCAGGGTATATCGGAAAAATCGCCCCAAGCTTGAATCCCCCCCCCGAACGACCGGACGACGGAGCCCTGAAAACCGGAAGGCGGCGCATTCAACAGGTGCCCCCCGGCTGATCACAGCCCAAGACGGGATGCGAACTCAGGATTGTGCCTGCACCGGTCCGCCCTGCGACTTCACCACGCTCATCGCGCCCGCGATCAGCGTGCTGATGTCCGCCATGTTGGACGGCACGATCAGGGTGTTGCCGGTCCTGGCGATGCCGGCGAAGGCTTCGACGTATTTTTCCGCCACTTTAAGGTTCACTGCCTGCATGCCGCCGGGCAGTTCGACCGCACGCGCGACGCGGGCGATGGCTTCGGCGTTGGCGGCGGCGATGGCCTTGATCGCTTCGGCCTCGCCCTGGGCGACGTTGATCGCCGCCTGCATCTCGCCTTCGGATTCCTGAATCGCCGCATTGCGCGCGCCGGTCGCGATGTTGATCTGCTCCTGCATCCGCCCTTCGCTTGATGCGATCAGCGCGCGCTTTTCCCGCTCGGCGGTGATCTGCCGCTGCATGGCGTGAAGAATTTCCTTCGGCGGGGTCAGGTCCTTGATTTCGTAGCGCAGCACCTTGACGCCCCAGTTGGTCGAGGCTTCGTTCAAAGCCAGCACCACGCCGCGGTTGATGTCGTCGCGCTCCTCGAAGGTGCGGTCCATTTCCATGCGGCCGATCATCGAGCGCAGGGTGGTCTGCGCCAGTTGCGAGATGGCATCGATGTAGTTGCTCGCTCCGTACGACGCCATCTTGGGATCGGTGACCTGGAAGTACAGGATGCCGTCGACCGCCAGCTGGGTGTTGTCGCGCGTGATGCAGACCTGGCTCGGCACGTCGAGGGGGATTTCCTTCAGCGAATGCTTGTAGGCGACGGCGTCGATGAACGGAATCACCAGGTTGAGGCCGGGCCCGAGCACGGCGTGGAACTTGCCCAGGCGTTCGACCACCCAGGCGTTCTGCTGCGGCACCACGCGGATGCCCTTGGCTACGACGATCAGAACGACGGCGAGTATGACGAGTGCGACGATATCCATTTTTTATCTCCCTGTTTATTTTTGATCAGTTGCCAAGAACCAGCGTATTGCCCTTGATGGCGCGGATCACCAGCGGACGCGTGCTGTCGACGTCGTCGGATGCGGCCTCGGCATCCCACAGTGCGCCCCGGTATTTGACCTGGCCGCGACCGGCCTGCCAGGACTCGACCTGCACGGCCTGGCCAATGTCCATGTCCTGCACAGACGATTCCGGATGCGAAGTGCTTCGCTTCCAGTGGCGCAGCGCCAGCGTGCCCAGCGCGGCGATGATGCCCGCCGTCAGCAGCTGCACGAACACACCCGCGCCCAGCCAGGCGGCCAGGCCGGCTGCTGCCGCCGCCAGGCCGTACACCAGCAGGTAGAACGTGCCGCTGGTGAGTTCCACCCCCACCAGCACCGCCGCCAGGATCCACCACACTACATAGGCCTGCATCTCATCTCCTCAGTATCACGGGCCGGTTCGCCAGTTCGTCCGGATTATGCCCGGACGGCGGAAAATGCGCTGCCAGCAACGCGCCGACCTGTTCGATTCCCGCCAGCGCGCCGCGCTCGAAGTCACCCTGCCTGAACGCGGCCTCCATCGTCTGCGCCACGGCCTCCCATGCGGCCGGGTCCACCTGGGCGGTGATGCCGCGGTCGGCGACGATTTCGATGTCGTGGTCGGCCAGAAGCAGATAGATCAGCACGCCGCTGTTGTGCTCGGTGTCCCACACGCGCAGGTTGGAGAACACCTCGATCGCGCGTTCGCGGCCGCTCATGCCGCGCCACATCAGGGCGGCGGGCAGGCTGTTTTCAATGGCAAAACGGATTTCGCCGCCGTGGGCGGTCTCCGACACCCCGATCGCGGCATCGATGGCGTCGAGCGTGGCCTGCGGAAACGCGCGCCGCCACGCCCACTGCGGCATGAAAAGATGCCGGGAAAATCGTCTGAAATTCACCATGAGCCCGAGGCGCCACCGCCGCCGAATCCGCCCCCACCGCCCCCCCAGGAACCGCCCCCGCCGAATCCGCCGCCCCGACCGCCGCTGGACCAGCCACCGCTATTGCGGAATCCCGATGCCACGGCCACAAAAACAAACACGGCAATGAATAACAGCAAGGGACTCAAGCCAAGCAAAAAGGCGCCCGCCACGCCGCTGCCCAGCGCAGCGAGCCCGCCGGCGGCCGGGCGGCTCATCAAAATCGAGAGCAGCCAGCCGACCACGACGCCGCCGATCACCAGGAAGCCGAATATCGCATCGTCACCCTCCCCTCCGCCGGATGCAGGCGGTGGCAGCGGTTCACCCTCGATCAGCCGCATCAGCTGCTGCACGCCCGCCTCGATGCCGGCGTAAAAATCGCCTGTTTTGAAATAGGGTGTGATGGTTTCGGCTATCACCCGCTTGGCAATCGCGTCCGGGATCGCGCCCTCCAGGCCGTAGCCGACTTCCAGCCGCAAGCTGCGGTCATCCTTGGCGATGATCAGGATCACCCCGTCGTCGATTTTCTCGCGGCCGACTTTCCACTGCTCGGCGACACGGATGCCGAACTGCGCGATGTCCTCGGGCTGGGTGGTCGGGATGATGAGGACCGCAATCTGGCTGCCCTTCTGCGCCTCGAATGTGGCGAGCCTGTTTTCGAGTGCGGCGATCTGATCGGCGCTGAGCGTGGCGGTCAGATCGGTGACCCGGCGCGACAAGTCCGGCACTGCGACCTGTGCCCAGGCAAAAAATGCCAGCAGCGCCAGAAGAACGCCGAACGCGAAACGCGTTGCGGCAATGCGCATCATCCGCGGATCAATATCCGTGCGAGAGGCTGCCGGATGCATCGCCACCACTTGCCGGAGCAGGTGCGGGGGCTGGCGCCGGCGCAGGGGCTGGCGTGCCGAAATCGACCTTCGGCGGCACGGCGATGGCTGCCTCGTTTTCCACCGTGAAGCTCGGCTTGGTCTTGAAACCGAACAGCATCGCGGTGAGGTTGGAGGGGAATGAGCGCACCGTGACGTTGTAGGTTTTCACCGCGGCGATGTAGCGGTTGCGCGCGACGGTGATGCGGTTCTCGGTGCCTTCGAGCTGCGCCTGCAGATCGCGAAACAGACCGTCCGCCTTCAGCTGCGGGTAGTTCTCGGCCACCAGCAGCAGGCGCGAGATGGCACCGGTGAGTTCGCCCTGCGCAGCGATGAACTTATGGAATGCGGCCTCGTCGTTGATGAGTTCGGGGGTCGCCTGGATCGCGCCGACACGGGCGCGCGCCTCGGTCACCGAGATGAACACGTCCTGCTCGTGCGCCGCGTAGCCCTTCACCACGTTGACCAGGTTCGGCACCAGGTCGGCGCGGCGCTGGTACTGGTTCAGCACCTCGGCCCAGGTGGCCTTGATGTCCTCGTCGGTGGTCTGCAGCGTGTTGTAGCCGCAGCCGGAAAGGGTCAACGCCATGAATATCGCGCTTACCCATTTGAAACCATTGGGCCAATCGAACATGTCTGTCTCCTGTGGTTGATGTGTGAGCTCAGTTTAGGCCACGCCCCAGGTGGCAAACAGCGGGTCGGATTCGGTGAGCGTGTCGGCGTAGCGGTCGTCCTTGGGCCGCTTGAGACCGCGCTCGACGTAGGTCTCCACCTTCTTGAATCCGGCCTGCTTGATCAGCGTTCCGACCCAGGCCATGCGCTCCATCGGGTGCAGCTGCGTCCACAGCTTGATCACCTTGGGCGGGAAGTAACGGTGCGACAGCGTCACCACGAACATGCCGCCTGGTTTCAGCACCCGCTTCGCCTCGGCGACGATCCTGTGCGGCTGGGTCAGGTATTCGAATGACACCGTGCACACCACCGCGTCGAAGCTGGCGTCGGGAAACGGCAGCTTCGGATCGGCGTTGATGTCCTTCACGATGCGCTCGGCAAGCTGCGGGTTATCGTCCAGTTCCTCGGCGTTCAGACCCAGGCCGACGGCGGACTGCACCGTGTCCGGCAGGTGCGAGCGCCAGCCCGCCATCAGGTCGAGCACCCGCGCGTTCTCCGGCAGCACGGTGCGGTAGAGCGCCTGGATGCGGCGCGCGCACACGGCGTCGACGTGGGTGACCTTGCGGGCGAGCGAATAGAACTCGGTGTCGGGGAATTCGTCCTCGCGGCTGAATGCGTCCGGTCCTTCGAAGTCGGTCGGTGTCTGCATCTGCGTTTCCATGCCGCTCCATTCCAGCAGCTGCTCCACCTTGCCGACCGGATCGGTCGAAACGTCGCTCTTGCCGCTGTCGATGCTGAAGATGCGGCCCTGCAGCGGGTGGCTGAAGTTGGCGACGAAGCTGGATTCGTTGAGCTTCATCACGCGGAACATCGGGGCCGGCGCGTCGTCGGCGCGCAGCAGCTGCGACGGATAGAAGCGCCCCCGTTTGAGCGGTGCGATGTCGCTGCGGAAGACCTCGTTCGGCACCTCGTGCTCGATCTTGGGGCCGACGTCGACCTGGGCGTCGACCGGGGGCGTGTCGCCCGGCATCCAGATCACCACCTGATGGCGGCCCAGGTCGGAGAAATAATTGACGCGAAAACGCAGCGCGGAATGCAGGAGTTTCATTAATCGATTGTTCCAAAGACAAAAAACGATCCGCGAAGGACGCGAAGGGGCGCGAAGGAAAACCATTCAGGTGTTCTTTCTATTTTCTTCGCGTCCTTCGCGGATAAAAAAGGTTTTTTATAACGTCTGCATCGTCCGCTGCGCCAGGCACAGATCCTCCCACGCGCGCGCCTTGTC
The DNA here is from genome assembly GCA_049697615.1 of Thiobacillus sp. Taxonomy (GTDB): domain Bacteria; phylum Pseudomonadota; class Gammaproteobacteria; order Burkholderiales; family Thiobacillaceae; genus Thiobacillus. The sequence goes on from JBAVWB010000013.1 coordinate 7,129, forward strand.
GGGCAGGTTGCGCAGCAGGTAGGCGGGGTGGTAGGTCACCACCAGCGGCACGTTCTGGAACCGGTGCACCCGGCCGCGCAGGCGGGCGATCGCCTCGTCGGTGTCGAGCAGGCTCTGCGCGGCGAAGCGCCCCAGCGCGAGGATGAGCTTCGGCTGGATGAGTTCGATCTGCGCCAGCAGATAAGGCCGGCAGGCGGCCACTTCATCCGGCTCGGGATTGCGGTTGCCGGGTGGACGCGATTTCAGCACGTTGGTGATGTAGACCTTGTCGCCGCGTTTGAGGCCGATCGACGTCAGCATGGCGTCGAGCAGCTTGCCGGCCTGGCCGACGAAGGGCTCGCCCTGCGCGTCCTCTTCGGCGCCCGGCGCCTCGCCGATGACCAGCCAGTCGGCGTTGCGGTCGCCCACCCCGAGCACGCCCTGGGTGCGGGTGGCTGAAAGCTTGCAGGCGGTGCAGTGGGCGACCGCGTCGGCAAGCGTGTCCCAGGTGTAAGCAGGCGCGGAGAGGCGGGAGTCGAGGGCGGAGAGCGGAGAGGCGGGCGTCTCGCGCAGCCGCCACACCGGTCCGATGCCGAGTTCGGTGAAAACGTCGTCACGGCTCAGCATGTCAGTTCGCGCTTCATGATCAGAGCGTCCTCGCGTCCGTCGCGCGCCGGGTAATAGCCGCGACGCACCGCGAGGTCGACAAACCCGCTGCTGTGGTAAAGACCCATTGCGGCGATGTTTGAAGTGCGCACCTCGAGGAAGACGCTCCCGGCGTGGTGATCGCAGGCGCGTTGCAGGCAATGCTCGAGCAGATCGCGCCCGAGTCCATGGCGCCGCCACATCGGCGCGATAGTGAGGTTGAGCACATGCGCTTCGCCCGCTGCCACCATCAATGCGTAATAACCGATGATTTCGCCTTCGGCCTCGCGCACCCACATGCTGTAGCCGGCCTGCAGCGAATCTTTAAAATTGCCCGGCGTCCACGGATACTCGTAACTCGCCAGTTCGATGCGGTGGATGCGCGGCAGGTCGGCCTCGGTCATCGGGCGCAGTCGGTGCGCGACCTCGTGGACCGGAATCTCTGGCAGGGCGCTCATGCGGATTTTTTCTGGCGGCGTTCGTCCACCGTCAGCGCAACCTTGTCGCGCAGATAGATCGGCGCGGCCAGCGCGGCGTCCATCCCCTCGCCGCGCGCAAAGGCCGCGGCGGCCAGCGGCGCCATCGCCGCGGCGTCGGGCATGAGCGTGTCGTCAATGCGCGCAAGCGCAGCCGCAAGGCGCGGGCGCAGCACTTCGCCCAATGCAGCGAAGCCATTGCCGGCGCCGACCCAGTCGCCGCCGGCCGGCACCGCCACGGATTCGGGCAGTGCCAACTGCGGTTCGACGACCGCCAGCCAGCCTTCCCCCTCGCGCCGGTAGGCCGCCCAGTAAACCTCGGCCATGCGCGCGTCGAGCACGGTCAGCACCTGCCCGGCACCGGTCTGCTCGGCGATGGATTCCAGCGTGGAGACCCCCACCACCGGCAGGTCGGCACCCAACGCCAGCCCCTGCGTCACTGCGCAGGCGATCCTGAGGCCGGTGAACGAGCCGGGTCCGGCGCCGTAGCCGATGCCGTCGAGCTGGCGCAGGCTGATGTCGGATTCGCGCAGCAGTTCGTCGACCATCGGCAGCAAGAGGCTGCTGTGCCGCTGCCCGGCCAGCACCCGGCGCGCCTGGATGCGGCCGTCCAGCCACAGCGCAGCCGAACACCATTCGGTGGACGTATCGAGAACGAGCAATTTCATCGGCGCAATTTTAGCAGGCTGTTGCAGCGCGCCGCGGCCACCTGTCTCAGCGGCCGCGGTAGACGACGCGGTAAATTGCGCCCGCATGGTCGTCCGACACCAACAGGCTGCCGTCGGGCAGCACCAGCACATCGGCCGGCCGGCCCCAGGCGTCCTCGCCCTGCAGCCAGCCGCTGACGAAGGGCTCATGGCTCACCGCCCGGTTGCCCTGCAGCCGCACCACGCTGACGCGATAGCCGGTTTTCTTGCTGCGGTTCCACGAGCCGTGCTCGGCGATGAAGACGGCATTGCGGTAGCGCTCGGGAAATGTCGTGCCGGTATAGAAGCGCATGCCGAGGCTTGCCACGTGCGCGCCCAGGTTCTGCACCGGCGACACGAATTCGGCGCAGCGCCGGGATTGGCCGAATTCGGGATCGGCGATCATGCCGCCGTGGCAATGCGGGTAGCCGAAGTGCTGGCCGGGCCGGGCCAGGCGATTGAGCTCATCCGGCGGCGCGTCGTCGCCCAGCCAGTCGCGCCCATTGTCGGTGAACCACAGCTCGCCGCTCTGCGGCTGCCAGTCGAAGCCCACGCTGTTGCGCACCCCGCGCGCGACCACCTCGATCTTGCCGGTCGCCACATCGAGCGCGGTGATCGTCGCGTAGCGGTCCGGGTCGGGTTCGCAGATATTGCACGGCGCGCCCACCGGCACGTAGAGCCTGCCGTCGGGGCCGAAGGCGATGAATTTCCAGCCATGATGCGTGTCGCCCGGGTACCCGCTGCTGACCACCTCGGGGCGCGGCAGCTTGTTCAGGCGCGCCTCGATATCGCGCAACCGCAGGATGCGGCTTACCGCCGACACGTACAGGTCGCCGTCGCGAAACGCCACCCCCACCGGCAGACTCAGGCCTTCTGCAACGACCACCGGCTTGCGTTCGCCCTTGAGCGGGATCGCATAGACCTTGCCGGCGCGCATGCTGCCGACGAACAGGGTGGATTTGCCAAGCGCCATCTGGCGCGCGTTGGGCACCCGGGCAAACAGCTCGATCGAAAATCCGGGCGGCAGTTGCAGGCGCGCCAGCGGCAGTTCATCGGCCTGTGCCGACGCCAGCCAGCCGAATGTCATCAAGGTGAACGCGATCAGTTGCTTCATGATCTCCTCCTTCAGGGCTGCAGGGGAACCAGGATCTCGAAGCGCACCCGCGACCACGGATCGCGCACCTCGGCCAGGCGGACGATGCGGGCCGTCAATGCCTGGCCGCCATCCATGAAGCGCGCCACGTCGGCATTCTCGCGGCGCGGCACGTAGCCGATCTTGTGGCCCTGCCACTCCACCCGCACGGCTTTCGCGTCGTGCGGATTGTCCGGCTCGCGGGTCAGGGTGAGGACATCGCCCACCCGCATCTGCGGCCACAGCGTCTTGCCGGCGTGGTATTGAAACCCGGCCAGTGGCGAATCCTGCAGCAGGATGTGCGCGGCGACCTGGGCATGGAGCGGTTGCGCCCACACCCAGACCAGGCACAGCAGGATCAATCGACGCATCATGCAGGGGGCCTGATTGCAGGATCGGAGCCGAACATTCTACTGAGAAAAACGTCGTTCGAATCGGGAAAGCAGACGGGATGCGGGTTTAGTTTTTTTGCTGGCCAAGACGCCATCCGCATGAGGTAGGATGAATGCATTCTCATCCCAGGGACCATGACACCACCATGCCGAGAAAAGCCACTGCACAAACCAAGCTGTTCGTCCTGGACACCAACGTGCTGATGCACGACCCCACCAGCCTGTACCGCTTCGAGGAGCACGACATCTACGTGCCGATCGCCACGCTGGAAGAGCTCGACATGCACAAGAAGGGCATGACCGAAGTTTCGCGCAACGCGCGCCAGGCCAGCCGCTTCATCGACGAAATCGTCAGCACGCTCGACAGCATCGAGGACGGGGTGCCGCTCGCGCAGCGCAGCCACAACGCCGCCACCGGCAAGCTGTTCTTGCAGACCCAGGCGATCACCGGCGACATCCCGATGAGCCTGCCGACCAGCAAGGTCGACAACCAGATCCTCGGCGTGGTGCTGTTCCTGTCGCGCCACCAGCCCAAGCGCCAGGTCATCCTGGTGTCGAAGGACATCAACATGCGCATCAAGGCGCGTGCGCTGGGGCTGCCCGCCGAGGACTACTTCAACGACAAGGTGCTGGAAGACACCGACCTCCTGTACGCCGGCCTGCGCGAACTGCCCGCCGACTTCTGGGACAGCCACGGCAAGGGCATGGAATCGTGGCAGGCCAACGGCCACACCTACTACCGCATCAAGGGTCCGCTGGTGGTCAACCTGCTGCCGAACGAGTTCGTCTTCCAGGAAGGTCCCAACCCGCTCTACGCCAAGGTGCTGAAGGTCGAAGGCAAGCAGGCGGAACTGGTCACGGTGCGCGATTTCAGCCACGCCAAGAACAACGTGTGGGGCATCGTCGCGCGCAACCGCGAGCAGAACTTCGCGCTCAACGTGCTGATGGATCCCGAGATCGACTTCGTCACCCTGCTCGGCCAGGCCGGCACCGGCAAGACCCTGCTCACCCTGGCCGCCGCGCTGGCCCAGGTGCTGGACAAGAAGCTCTACAACGAAATCATCATGACCCGGGTGACCGTTCCGGTCGGCGAGGACATCGGCTTTTTGCCCGGCACCGAGGAAGAAAAGATGACGCCGTGGATGGGCGCGCTGGAAGACAACCTCGACGTGCTGAACAAGAGCGACGACGACGCCGGAGACTGGGGCCGGGCGGCGACGCAGGACCTGATCCGCAGCCGGATCAAGGTCAAGTCGCTCAACTTCATGCGCGGCCGCACCTTCCTCAACAAGTTCCTCATCATCGACGAGGCGCAGAACCTCACGCCCAAGCAGATGAAAACACTGATCACGCGTGCCGGCCCCGGCACCAAGGTGGTATGCCTCGGCAACATCTCGCAGATCGACACCCCCTACCTCACCGAAGGCAGTTCCGGCCTCACCTACGTCGTCGACCACTTCAAGGGCTGGCCGCACAACGGCCATGTCACCCTGCAGCGGGGTGAACGTTCGCGTCTGGCAGACTATGCTGCAGAAGTGCTGTAAGCCGATCACTTCGAGGAAATGACCATGCCCCCCCTGATTTCAAAGCGCTGGATCATTCTGGCCGCCGGCCTGAGCCTGGCGCTGCCCGCCCACGCCATCGACTGGAACGAAATGCTGAAAGGTGTGCTCGGCCAGCCCGCCAGCGAGCCCGCTGTCAGCGGCGTCGATGCACTCTCCAACACCGACATCAACGCCGGACTGAAGGAGGCACTGACGCGCGGCGCCGAAACCGCGGTCGCCCAGTTGGGTCAGAAGGACGGCTTCTTCGGCAACGAAGCCATGAAAATCCCGCTGCCGCCCAGCCTGCAAAAAGCCGAAAAAGCCATGCGCATGCTCGGCATGGGCAAGCAGGCCGACGAACTGGTGCTGTCGATGAACCGCGCCGCCGAGGCTGCCGTTCCCGAAGCCAAGACCCTGCTGGTCGGCGCAGTGAAAGAGATGACGCTGGAAGACGCCAAGGGCATCCTCACCGGCGGCAAGACCTCGGCCACCGACTTTTTCCGCAAGAAAACCGAGACCCAGCTCACCGAACGCTTCGGTCCCATCGTCAAAGCCACCACCGACAAGGTCGGGCTGGCGCAGCAATACAACCAGTACGCCGGCGCCGCCGCGCAGTTCAACCTGATCGACAAGAAGCAGGCCAAGGTCGAGGATTACGTCACCCAGCAGGCGCTCGACCGGCTCTATAAGCTGATCGGCGAGAAGGAAGCCGCGATCCGCGCCAACCCGATGCAGGCCGGCAGCGATCTGCTGAAAAAGGTGTTCGGTGCGGTGACGGCGAAGTAAACACGCTCATGAAAGAAGTCCCCCAAAAGCGGTCATTCCGGCGGACGCCGGAATCCAGCCAAATCAGACTGGACCCCGGCGTCCGCCGGGGTGGCCGAAATGGCGTTATTGCTCGCTTCCTGAAAACCGTCCTCTACGCCGGACTGCTGCTCGCCCTTCCCGCACACGCCTGGGAAGTCGGCGAATTCAAGAACGGCATGACCCGCAGCGAGGTCGAACGGGCGCTCAAGAGCTGGAATTTCGACCAGGCCCAGCCCGCCGGCAACGACGGATTGTTTGTTTACGACCTGCCCAGCAACCCTGCCGGCCGCCGATTCCTGTTCACGTTCTGCAACGACAAGCTGGTGGCATTCGACCAGGAAATTGCACCCGCCTTCCGCCACTTCGTCATCATCGCGTCCAACTATTCCAACCTGTACGGCAACCCGCTCAAGGTCATCCCCCATACCAGCGTCATCGCCAACGGCGAAAAGAACCTGCTGGCCATGTTCTGGCGCAAGGGATCGGATTACATGGGCGTCAAATACGTGCTCTTTCCCACCAGCGAACAGCTCTCGACAAGCTGGCAGATCAGCAACAACTGCTGGCAAGCGCCGCGTTAAGGCTGTTTTAGGCATACAAGTTGGACGAGTTTGAGCAGCGAAAAAAGAACCTTCTTCAGCCGATATATTTCGAGGCTGGAGCAGCTCTATATGACTGCCAATCGTTCGAGTTCGGAATTGCTTATCTCTTGTATTTGTTCTCTCGGCTTGGAGTGACCGGGTTGGATACAAAACGCGCAGAATCAATCCTCGAAGACGAAGAGAAAAAAACTGCAGGCCAACTGATCGGGATGCTCAAGCGACACCTAACTGTGAGTGACGGCATCGAAGAAAAATTGACCGTTGCGCTCCAGGCCAGAAACAAGCTGGTTCATCGTTATCTTATTGAGAATGTGGAACGCATGATTGACCCAAACGAGCATGAAAACCTTGTACGAGAAATAAGAGCGCTACGCTCTCAGGTCAGAAGCTCGCACCAACAACTCGAACCTTTTGTTAAGGCCCTAGCGGAAACTCTTGATGATATTGCCATTGATGAATTGTCAACCCAGGCTAAGGCCAAATTCATGCCTGATACGCGGCAACACTAACATGCCTAACCCAT
>JBAVWB010000014.1:0-27137 GCA_049697615.1 Thiobacillus sp.
GCCGACACCAGATGGCCGCCGAGCACCGGCCACGGCTGCGACAGCGCCCCGTGCGGCGCGGCGAACAGCAACACGGCGGAGGCGCCCATCGAGGCAATGGCCAGCACGCCGCCGTGACTTCCCAGCAGGAAATGGCTGGTCCACAGCACCGCAAGGATGCCGACGAGGCCGCCGGCGGCCGAAATCCAGTGCTCGCGCTCCGAAACCGAGTAAGCCAGCCTGCGCACCATCAACCCGTGCTCCAGGCGCGTGGGCGCCGCATGCCGGCAATCTTGCAGGCCTGCTTCACGTAGCCGTAGGGATACAGTTCGAACAGCATTTTCTGCGCATCCTTGCCCACGCGCTCGGCCAGGTGCTTGATGACGAAGCGGGCATCGGCGATGACCTGATGCTCCTCGTAGTAGTCGCGCATGAAGCGGATGGTGTCCCAGTGGTCTTCGGTGAGCTGGATGTTCTCTTCCTGGGCCAGGGCCTGGGCCACGTCCTCGTTCCAGTTTTCGGGCTCGACCAGATACCCCTCGGCATCGCGCTCGGGCATCAAGACCGCAAGATCGGGTGTTTGATTCATGGCAGGCTCCTTTAAATGAGTTGGAGCCTAGTTTAGAGATCACTTATATATTCATCCAACGATAAATTTTGGTATCTAATATCGAAAACTCCGATAGATAGCCATGGACACCGAACTCGCCCGCACCTTTCTGACGGTGGCCGCCACCGGCAACTTCGTCGCCGCCGCCAGCCGCCTGCACGTGACCCAGTCGACGGTCAGCGCGCGCATCCACACCCTGGAAACCACGCTCGGCGCACGCCTGTTCCAGCGCGGCCGCAACGGCGCGGAACTGACGCCTGCCGGCAAACGCTTCCTGCGCCACGCCAAGCACCTGGTGCGCACGGTCGAGCAGGCGCGTCATGACGTCGGCCTGCCGCAGGGCTTTCATGACGTGCTGACGCTGTCGGGGCGGATTGCATTGTGGGAAGGCTTTTTGCCGCACTGGGTGGCCTGGATGCGCGAGGCCGCGCCGGACGTGTCGCTGCGCCTGGAGATCGGCTTCGAGCCCGACATCATGCAGGGATTGATCGAGGGTACGGTGGACATCGGCGTGATGTACACGCCGACCTCGCGCCCCGGCCTGGTAGTCGAGCCGCTGTTCGACGAAACCCTGCTGCTGGTGACCAGCGATCTCGATCGCGGCTGGCCGGACGAGGGCTACATCCACATCGACTGGGGGCCTGAATTCCACGCCCAGTTCAGCGACCATCACCCCGACGTGCCGCCGCCCACACTGGTCGCCAACATCGGCTGGCTCGGCGTGCAGCAGCTGCTGACCTACGGCGGCAGCGGCTATTTTCCGCAGCGCCTGGTGCGGCGATATATCGAAGCGGGGCAACTGTGGCACGTGCCCGACAGCCCGCAGTTCAAACTGCGGGCGTGGATGGTGTTTCCACGCGACAGCGACAGCGCAACGCTGAAACACGCGCTCGACGGACTGCGCGAATTGGCGCGGGTGGAACAGGCGAGCAATACCTGATTGGGGGCAAGGGCACAAACCGGCCAGTAGCGGTCTGTCAGGATGGCTGCGGCTAATGGCCGTTCCTCGGCCGAAGCTGCCAGTAGCGTACTGCGCCACCTTGGTCAGCTATGCGCCACCGCACACCGGCCATTGGCAATAAATGCCACCGAGAGGCCGCATTCAACTTCGGCGAATACGTACTTCCGCCCCAAAAGAGACGGTCACCCTGTCAGGTGTCCAACGGCCAGTATCTGAGTGGAGCAGTAGCCCGGCATAGCCTGTCTCGGTCAGCAGCTCGGCCGAAGTTGACAGTTGGAAGTATCTAAAAAACGGGGCGTATCATAGCAATCGTTAAAAAGACGAATAGGAGGGGGGATGAAATCTTTTGCGGTAGCAATCATTGTTGCAATAAGCGCAGTAATGCCGAATATTGGAAAGTGTGAAAGCATTTTCGAAATTACCCCTTCAAACTTTCTTGGAGATTTGCGCCCAAAATTTCAGAAAATTGAGCTAATGCGAGATTTTGGCGATGCCACATTTCCCGTCTTCATGGTGGAATCGCCTGGTATCAAAGGCTTTTTGCTGATTTCTTTCTTTGACATTAGAGCGACCTATCCGTCAATGAAGTGCATTCAAAAGATACCTACTGAAAGGGCGTTGAGGGTGGCGAGGGTTCAGTTTGTACCCAATAATCCACCGCAAACACAAACTCTGTTGGCCAAATATGGAAAAAACCATAGTGAAAAATTAGATGACAACCTACAAAAAAAACTTATTTGGAAGGATAAGGGTATTGAGGCGATCCTGGATCCTTCTGGGCAATATGTGAAGAGTGTGATCAACGATTTCACAGCGGAAGAGCAAGAAAAGGCCGCCGAGGTTAGCGTAGCAAGAATAGCTGTGACGGCTATGGGATGCTCAGAATAAACGATATCGAAACAGGCCCAAGGCAAGTACATAGAGATTTCGTGTTTGACCTCTCTCTGAACATATACGTTTCAACCACGCCTCAATGGATCAACACAACATGAAAGCCTGTCGGATACTGCTCGTTTTCATTGGCTGTTTACTTGCTTGGTCGGCACGGGCTCAAGCTGGTATTGAGTACTTCGATCTGGATACCGCATGTCGGATTGCCGATCAGCATAGTGCCGTGAGACTAAAGAAAGTTGACGGCAATATCGCTGCTACTTACTCGCGTGCCTACTGCAACCTCCTGCTGAAAATTCGCAGCGACCTTGCGCAGCAGTCTGATATTTTTCCGAAGTTTCTCGTTAGCAGTACAGATGACGTAAATGCATTTTCTTATTTTAAGAATGGACAAGCGGTAATTGGCTTCACAACCCCATTGCTTAACCGACTGGGCGACGACCGGGATGCAATTGCAGCGATAGTTGGGCATGAAATTGCCCATCTCAAACTAAATCACAGCGCATCAAAATCAACTGCCAATGTAGTCTTCGAGTTGCTCGGAGCACTTGCCGGGGCTGCTCTAGATATCAAGCTTGGGAAGGGCGGTTCCAGTCTATATGGAATCGGGCTTGAGTTGGGTGGTTTGGGGTCGGGCTTAGCGCAAGCGGCCTATTCCCGGGAGGCTGAGCGCGAAGCAGATGCTCTTGGCGTTCGCTGGATGATGTCCTCCGGGTATGACGCGGAGGGGGCAATCCGGGTTCACCGCAATGTGATTCAAGCTGGCTATTCATTCTTGAGCACACACCCGTCTAGCGATGACCGATTGGAAGGAATCTACAAAGTTGTCGCTAGTGTGAGGACAACAAACTCCCGCCCAACACAAGTTTCAATGCGGTCCACAGCCACCCCCTTAGCTCTTCAGAGCGGTAAGAACCAAGACAGTTTTGTGCATGATGGCCCCAGACCAGAAGGGCAGGTTGGGGTTATTGTTGGCATCAAGGAGCGCCATCAGTACATCATTGTTTCTGGAACGACCCAATCCGAGCTCTACACGGGCGACTGGCTTGATATTGTCACAAAGGACGGTAGGCGTATCCCGACAATGATTTCGCGCTCAATCGATGGTTACTATTCAGCGATGGTGCCCGTAGGAATTCGAGAGTTGTCGCTCGGGGATCGGGTTGACATGCGGGCAGGGAGTGGACTTTGACTATGTCGTTTAGTCAGATAAAAATTAAATCGCTGGGCTCGTGGGCGCTCGTTGCGATGTTGCTTGCCTCCTGCTCGGTCACTCCACAGCGAAACCGAGAAGCGAGGCTGATGCCCGAAGAGATCGCCCAAAAAATCATATCCCTCAAAATGGGATCTGCGTGGGTAGAGCGCCCACGAGCCAGAGCACTATTGGCGAACAATCCAATGGCAATGTGCTACGACCGAAAATTATACAACCTTGATTACCGTGAAATGACTATCGTCTGGGATCTGGTGCCTGATGTCGCACCAATTCTGAGCGTGAGTCAACGAAAGCCAGAAATCGGGTTTTTGTGTGGCAATGGAGCAGGCTTGGCAATAAAGGCTCAATCAAAGGAAGAGCTAGACGATCTCATTGATGCTTTTATCTCCATGGGTGCCAGGGCTAAGGTGAGCGAGTGATGTCTGCCAAAATATTCGAAGCTTTGTTAGCCCTCAGGAGCCATGCCAATGCATATCGCAATTCTCGGATGGGGATCTCTACTCTGGGATGAAAGGCCCGAGTTTGATGACCACCACGGCCCTTGGGAACTCGATGGCCCGGAACTAAAAATTGAGTTCTCTCGAGTTTCTCAGACCCGCGGTGGTGCATTGACGCTTGTGATTGATCCAACGAATGGAACAAGTTGCCGCATTGCGCACACGAAAAGTAAACGCCGAACCCCAGAGGATGCTATTTGTGATCTACGGTCCCGCGAAGGAACAACAAGAGCAAACATCGGAATTTTTTTTGCGGACGGCTCGCTGAATCAATCCAAAGACGAAAACACCCACGCGGCTATAGCAGCGTGGGCCAAGAGCAAAGCCATTGACGTTGTCATCTGGACTGATCTACCGTCCAACTTCCAAAAGGTATGTGGCAACGCTTTCTCTATTGCAAGTGCTGTCTCACACGTCCTTGCCCTGGATGAAAACGCGAAGGTTGGTGCCGCCGAGTATGTATGTCGAGCGCCAGCTTTTGTAAACACACCGTTGCGTTCGGTCCTACAAACCGAGCCATGGTTCAAGTCGTGACGGCTAACATCACGGCGAGAATAAATGGAGACACCATTGTTTAATCGCCGCGTGATCCAACGGCAGGTGTGCACCACATAGCAGACTTCGTTGGCCTAGATGGCCATCGGCCGCTTCGGCCGACAAACGGACGCTTTCGATCTACCTCACGACTGACTCTTCCGGGCCGGAATCGGAAGTTCACCCCTCCCGAAAGCCGCCACTCGTCAGTGGTGGTCGCAATCACTGCGCAGGTCCTAGTCCAGCGTTTTCCGATAGCGTTTGAAACCAATCGACATCACCACAACCATGAACACCAGCAGGGGCCAGACATTGGGCCAGGTCTCGGCCCAGCCGTTGCCCTTGAGCATGATGCCGCGCACGATGCGCAGGAAGTGGGTGAGCGGCAGTCCCTCGCCGATGACCTGGGCCCAGTGGGGCATGCCGCGAAAGGGGAACATGAACCCGGAAAGCAGCATGGACGGCAGGAAAAAGAAGAAGGTCATCTGCATGGCCTGCAGCTGGCTCCTGGCGATGGTGGAAAACATCATGCCGACGGTGAGATTGGCGGCGAGAAAAACCAGCACGCAGGCCAGCAGCAAGGGCAGACTGCCGGCGATGGGCACGCTGAACAGAAAATGGGCGGCAACGAGGATGACCGTCACCTGGATATAGCCCACCATGATGTAGGGCAGGATTTTCCCGATCATCACTTCCAGCGGATGCACGGGAAAGGCGAGCAGGTTTTCCATCGTGCCGCGTTCCAGTTCGCGGGTCATGGCCATGCCGGTCATCATGATCATGGTCATGGTGAGGATGGTGCCCATCAGGCCGGGAACGATGTTGTACTGGGTGATGCCTTCCGGGTTGTAGTTGCGCTGCACGCGGATTTCAAACGGCGGGGGCGGTGTGCCGAGCCTGGCCAATGGCCCTTTCAGGTCGTGCTGCAAGGCGCTCTGGTTGAGGCTGTTCAAGGCGGAGATCGCGTTGCCGGTTGCCGATGGATCGGAGGCGTCGGCCTCCAGCAGGATCGCCGGTTTTTCTCCCCGCACCAACTGCCGGGAAAAATCCGGCGGAATTGAAATGATGAACTGAACCTCGCCGATCGCCATGGCTTCCCGCGCAGCGGCGACGGTAGCCGGGGGCGCGAGCACATCGAAGTAGCCGCTGTTTTCCAGGCTGGCCACGAAGCTGCGCGAATAGGCGCTCGGGCTGGCATCGAAGACCACCGTCGGCAGGCGCTTGGGATCGGTGTTGATGGCGAAGCCGAACAGCACCAGCTGCATCACGGGGATGCCGACCATCATGGCAAAGGTGATGCGGTCGCGCCGCATCTGCACGAATTCCTTCAGCACAATCGCCCACAGGCGGTGCCAGGCGAGGGGGAATTTCACGAGGGGGCGTCCTGCACGTTTTCCATGAGCTGGATGAAGACCTGTTCCAGTCCAGTTTCAGCTTGTTCGAACCGCAGACCTTCCAGGCTGGCGAGGCCCTGGTCGATCAACGGACCGTCCTGGCCGCTGACGCTGTACAAGTTGCCCATGGCAACGACCTGTTGCACACCCGGCAACTGGCGCAGACGTTCAGCCAAGGCCGGGTTGTCATCTTTCACATCAAACGAGACGAGTCCGCTTTGGGCAATGAGTTCTTCCGGTGAGCCGGATGCCAGCAGATTGCCATAGGCGATATAGGCCAGACGGTGGCAGCGTGCTGCTTCATCCATATAGTGGGTCGACACCAGCACGCTGATGCCCTGCCCCGCCAAGCGGTGAATTTCGTCCCAGAAATCGCGCCGCGCCTTGGGGTCGACACCCGCGGTCGGCTCGTCCAGCAGCAGGAGCCGGGGGCGATGGAGCATGCAGGCGGCCAGGGCCAGCCGCTGTTTCCAGCCGCCGGATAGCGTGCCCGCAAGCTGGTTCGCCCGGTCCGCCAGGCCCAGTTCTTCCATGCCTGCTTCCACGGTTTGCTTGCGGTTGGGCATGGCATAGAGCCGGGCGACAAAGTCGAGGTTCTCGCGAATGGAGAGGTCTTCATAGAAACTGAAACGCTGGGTCATGTAGCCCACCTGTTTCTTGATCTCGGCGCTTTGCCTGCGCACGTCAAAGCCCAGGCAGGTACCGCTGCCTTCGTCCGGCGTCAGCAGGCCGCACAGCATTCGGATGGAGGTGGTCTTGCCGCTGCCGTTGGGTCCCAGAAAACCGTAGATTTCGCCTTTCTCCACGCGCAAGCTCAAGTCGTTGACGGCACGCTTGTGACCGAAGGATTTGCTCAGGCCATGCACATCGATGGCGTACTCGCCGTTCATTGCCTGGTGACGTTCAGGGACACACTCACCGGCTGGCCGGGGTGCAGCTGCGCGGCATCCTTCGGCTGTGGCCAGGCTTCCACCAGATAGACCAACCGGTGGCGATTTTTCTCGCTGAACAGAACCGGCGGGGTGTATTCCGCCGTGGTGCTGATGAAGCGGATGGTGGCGGGCACGTTGGCCGGGCAACCGTCGCAATGGATGGCGACGGCTTGCCCGGTACGCAGCGCGCCCAAGGTGGATTCCGGAACGAAGAAGCGGACCTTGATGTTTTCCGCAGGGAGGATGGAGACGACCGGCTGACCCGGGGCAGCCCATTCTCCGGTCCGGTAATAGATGTCCTGCACCTGTCCGGAGACAGGGGACACCTGCGATTTCTGTTCGAGCCTGATCGTGCTTTGGTCGAGCGCAGCCTGGCTCGCCAGCACCTGGGCCTGGGCGCCTGCCCGTTCCTCCTTGCGACCGGGCAGGCGGGCGCTTGCGAGCTGGGCTCGCATCTGCGCAACACCCGCCTGATCGCGGGCCAATTGAGTGCGAGCCTGGTCGAGGGACTCAGCGCTGACAAAGCCCTTTGCAACCAGCGCTTGCTGGCGCGCCAACTGCTCGGCAGACAAGGTCCGTCGGACTTCTGCATCCTTTAGCTGGGCTTCGATCACTGCAATTTCGGGCGGACGTTTGCCGGTGGCGAGATTGCTTTGCTGGGCCTGGGCCTGGGCCAGCTGGGCCTGGGCCTGGCTGACGCTGGCCGCTTCGGTGGCCTGATCCTGGCTGAACAGGGGCGTTCCGGATTTGACTTCGTCACCCCGCTGCACCATGAGCGATGTCAATTGCCCGCTTTGCTGGGCAGCCACCAGAACGGGTTCGCCCTCGACATAGCCTTGAAACTTTTCCTCTTCGGCAGACTGGCAGCCGGCAAGCAGGGCCATGAACAGAAACGTAACGGGATGGCGCACGTTCATCGGTTCATTCAGGCTTTTTCGCCACCAGGTCGATCAGCGCCGACATGCCGTGATGGTGGCTGCCTTCGCTGATGAAGGATTCATGTTCGGCGAGGTGCAGGATGTCCCAGTCGCCGAACCACTCGCGCAGCAACTCGGCGGTGTACATGTTGGCGGCATGGGGCGGGCCGCCGGTGGCGAACTCGACCTGCTTCGGTGTGTAGCCCTGCAGGATCAGCACGCCGCCCGGCTTCAGCGTACGTCGGATGCCGGCGATGATGCGGTCGCGGTCGGGCGGCGGGGCGAACTGGATGAAGATCGCCGCCACTAGGTCATAGGCTGCTTCCGGCCAGGTCCAGTTGAGCACGTCGGCCTGCTCGATTTCCAGCGTCACGCCGCGCTCGGCAGCGAGCTTCTTCGCCTTCTCCAGCGCGACGGGCGAGACATCGATGGCATGCACCTGCGCGCCCTGCTCGGCCAGCCACACGCCGTTGCGGCCCTCGCCGTCGGCAATCGCGAGCGCGCGCATGCCGGGACGAATCAGGTCTTTCTGGCTCGCCAGGAATACGTTCGGCGCAGTGCCGAAGATGTAGGCGTCGGTCGAATAGCGCGCGTTCCAGAACTCGGACATGCTTATTTGGCGTTGGCGGCGAGCAGGCGCTCGAGTTGTGCAGCCGGCACCATGCCGGGCACGCGCACACCGTTGGCGAAGACCAGCGTCGGCGTGCCCGACACCTTCAGCTTGCTGCCAAAAGCGATGTTGGCTTCCACCGGATTGGCGCACTTGCCGTCATTGCTCGGCAGGGTATTGCGCGTGATGTAGTCGTCCCACGCCTTGTTGCGGTCGGGGGCGCACCATATCTGCTTCGAGGCCTGAACCGCCTTGGGATGCAGGCCTTCGATCGGGTAGAGGAAGGTATAGACGGTGATGTTGTCGACCTTGGCGAGTTCGGCCTCGAACTTGCGGCAGTAGGGGCAATCGACGTCGGAGAACACCACCAGCTTGCGTTCGCCCTTGCCCTTGACGGTCTTCAGGGCGTTATTCAGCGGCAGCGTGTCCCACTTCACCGCCTGCAATTTATTCAGCCGGGCCTGGGTCAGGTTGGTGCGGTTTTTCAGATCGATCACGTCGCCGGTGAACACGTATTGCGCCTTGGCATCGACGTAAATGAGCTGGCCGTCGAGATAGACCTCGAACAATCCGCTGTAGGGCGTTTTCGTCACCGAGGCAATCTGCGCGCCGGGAAACTGCTGCGTCAGCGCCTTGCGGATCACGGACTCGTTGGCCTGCGCGGTCGCGGCGAACATCAGGGTAGCGGCCAGCGCCAGGGAAGTGAATTTCATTCAGGACTCCAGAAAATAACAAAAAACATCAGGACATGGCTTCGCTCACCAGCGCCGCTTTCAGGGGCGGCAACTGGTTGACGATCGTCATGCCGGCATTGCGCAGCCAGGCCGCGCGACGATCAGAAAACAGATGATGCAGGCCGTGGGTGAGCGCCTGCATGCGCTGCACCGGTTCGGCACGCTGGCGGGCATACGTCTGCAGCACCCGCGTATCGCCAAGTCGGGTTCGACGGTGCTGCGCCAGCACGTCGACCAGCGCTTCGGCATCACCAAAGCCGAGATTGACGCCCTGCCCCGCCAGCGGGTGCACGCCGTGCGCGGCGTCGCCGATCAGTGCCACGCCGGGCGCAACCGCCGACTCGACCCGGATCAGCCGCAACGGAAAGGCTGCTGCCGGCGTCAACAGCTTGAGGGTGCCGAGCCGGTCATGACCCGCCGCCTGCACCTTGGCGGCCAGCGCCGCCGCATCCAGTGCCAGCAGTTCATCCACGTGGGCTGCCTGGGTTGACCAGACCATCGACAGATGGTTTCCGGGCAGCGGCAGCCAGGCCAGGATATCGCTGTCGAAAAACCACTGGAAGGCGGTGCCGCGGTGCGGACGCTCGCATTCGAAATTCGCCACCACCCCGCTCTGGCCGTAGGGCGTCAGCGTCGAGGCGAGCCCCGCCCATTCGCGGATGCGCGAGGCAGCGCCGTCGGCGCCGACGACGAGTTCGGCGTCCAGCACCGTGCCATCGTCCAGCGTGATCCGCGTGAAGCGTTCGCCGTGCTCGAGCGCCGCGATCGAAGCCGGACAGTAGCGCGCCACGCTGCCGTCGGCCTCGATCGCCTGCCACAGCGCGTGCTGCAGGCGGCCGCTTTCGAGGATGGTCGCCAGATGCGACACGCCCGCCTCGTAGGCGTCGAGCCGGACTGCGCCGCGCGTGTCGCCCGCCACGTCCATGCGAAACACCGGCTGGATGCGACCCGCGTCCAGCCGCTGCCAGGCACCGATGCGTTCGAGGAAACGCTGGCTGGCGGGGCTGATGGCATAGATGCGGGTATCCCATTGATCCGCTTTGGGCATCACGTTTGCCCCCTCGCCCGCTTGCGGGAGAGGGTTGGGGAGAGGGGGCGAAGCCACGTCCGGAACTGCGGGCGGCTGGCGTTCGATCAGCGCGACCCTGAGGCCCTGCCGGCCGAGCGCCAGCGCAGCGGCAGCGCCGACCAGGCCGGCGCCGACCACCACCACCTGATAGCGTTCAGCACTCATCCGCGCGCCCCGAACATCATCCGCCGCGCGACGAAGCTTTTGAGCGGCGGCAGCACTTCCAGCGCCAGCAGGCCGAGCCCGCGCATATGGCGCAGCGGCGCGATGTCGTTGGAGAACACCCGCACCAGGAAATCGGTGAAGCCGACGCCGCCCAGCACGTCGACGCGCCGGCCGCGTGCATAGGCGGCCAGCATGGCGGCGCTGCCGATCTCGCTCGGCGGCGTGTCCCCGCACAAACTTGCCAGTTCCCAGGCGTCGCGCAGGCCGATGTTAAATCCCTGCCCCGCCACAGGATGCAAAGTCTGCGCGGCGTTGCCGATGCGCACCACGCGGTTGGCCGCCTCGCTGCCGGTGTAGGCGAGCTTCAGCGGAAAGGTCTTGCGCGGGCTGGCTTCGAGGAAGCGGCCCTGCCGCCCGCCGAAGTGACGGGTCAGGGCAACCAGAAATTCAGCGTCCGGGAGTTGGGCGATGCGTTCGGCGTCTTCGCGGCTGGCGGTCCATACCAGGGCGTAGCGGTCACCCTTCGGCAGCAGCGCCGCCGGCCCTTCCGGGGTGAAGCGCTCATAGGCCTGGCTGGCATGCGGCAGTTCGGTCTGCACTTCGCACACCACCGCCATCTGGTCGTAGTCGCGTTCGAATTTGGGTTTGGGCGCCGCCTCGCCGCGTCCGCCGTCGGCCACCACCACCAGCGCTGCATCGGCGCTTCGTCCATCCGCCAGGTAAAGCGTCGCGGCGTCCGCACCGGATTCGATGTGCTCCACCGCCACGCCGTAGTCGACCGCGATCTCGGCTTCGCGTAACGCCTGCTTCAAAGCCGCAGTCAATGTGGCGTAAGGCAATACATAGCCCAATGCCGGCACCTTCACCTCGTCGGCTGACAAGCGCGCCACGCCGAGTGCGCCGCGCTGGGAAACATGGATGCGGGTGATCGGCGTGACAGCTTCGAGCCGGCCCCACACGCCGAGGCGCTCGAGGATCAGGCGCGAGCCGTGCGACAGCGCCAGGGTGCGGCTGTCGGCGCGCGCAGTTTCCGGCTGCGCCTCGACCACCTGCGCAGCGATGCCCTGCTGTTGCAGCGCCAGCGCACACACCGCGCCGACCGGGCCGGCGCCGACGATCAGAACCGTGTTCAATACTTCATCCAGTCTTCGATCTCGGCCACGGTTTTCGGCGGCGTGGTCAGCACCTCGCAACCGGATGCGGTTACTGCGACGTCGTCCTCGATGCGGATGCCGATGTTCCAGAACGCCTTGGGCACGTCGTCCGCCGGGCGGATGTACAGGCCCGGCTCGACGGTCAGCGTCATGCCCGGCACCAGCGGGCGCCATTCGCCGTGCAGTTTGTATTCGCCGGCGTCGTGCACGTCCATGCCCAGCCAGTGGCCGGTGCGGTGCATGTAGAAGCGGTTGTAGGCGCTCGATTCGATCAGGCCGTCGACCTCGCCGTGGAGCAGGCCGAGGTCGACCATGCCCTGCGTCAGCACGCGCACCGCCGTCTCGTGCGGGGTGTTCCAGTGGCTGCCCGGCCGCACCGCTGCGATGGCCTCTGCCTGCGCGGCCAGCACCAGTTCATAGGCATCTTTTTGGGCAGCAGAGAAGCGGCCGTTCACCGGGAAGGTGCGGGTGATGTCGGCCGCATAGCTGCCGAATTCGGCCGCGGCATCGATCAGCAGCAGGTCTCCATCCCTGAGCGGCCTGTTGTTGAAGACGTAGTGGAGCACGCAGGCGTTGGCGCCGCTGGCGACGATGGAGGTGTAGGCCGGCGCCTCGGCGCCGCCGCGGCGGAAGGCGGAAAGCAACTCCGCCTCGATCTCGTATTCGTGGCCGCCCGGCCGGGTGGCGCGCATCGCACGACGGTGCGCTTCGGTGGAAATCTCGGCGGCGCGGCGCATCAGGGCGAGTTCGTGGACATCCTTGACCAGGCGCATCTCGTCCAGCCAGATGCGCGCGTCGACCATTTTGTTCGGCGCGTGCACACCGCTGCGGGCCTTGCCGCGCACCGCGTTGAGCCAGCCCATCATCTGCGTGTCCCAGGCCATGTCGCGGCCGATGATGTACGACAGTAGCGGCTGGTTCTCGAGCAGTTTGGGCAGCTCCGCATCCAGCGCGTCGTAGGCGAAGGTGTCGTCGAAGGCGAAAACCTCGCGGGCTGCCGCCTGGCCGTAACGGAAGCCGTCCCAGATTTCCCGCTCTTCGTTCTTCTCGCGGCAGAACAGGATGTGGCGCGGCGCGGCCCCGCCCACCAGCACCACCACCGCCTCGGGCTCGCTGAAGCCGGTCAGCCAGTAGAAATAGCTGTCGTGCCGGTAGGGATAGTGGGTGTCGCGGTTGCGCGGCACCTCCGGGGCGGTGGCGATGACCATCACGCCCTCGCCCATCTGCTCCAGGACCCGCTGGCGGCGGGCATGGTAAATTGCGGAATCAGGCTGCATGGTGCTGTCTCAGTTCCTCGTCCAGGGCATTCAGGCGGGCCGGCGTGCCGACGTCTTCCCAGCGCCCGGCATAGTGTTCGCCGCTCGCGCGCCCGGCATCGATCGCCCGCCGCAGCAGCGGTGCGAGCGGCGCTTTTTCGCCCGCCGGGGTGTGGGCGAACAGCGCGCGGTGGTAGACGCCGATACCGGAAAAGGTCAGTCGAGAGTGGAGAGCGGAGAGCGGAGAGTCGGGGTTGTGAACCCGGCCGGCGTCCAGCACGAAGTCGCCCTGTGGATGATGCGGCGGATTGTCGACCAGCACCAGATGCGCCTGGTCGTGGCCGGCGGCGAGCCGCGCCATCGGCTCGGCCAGCCGGCTGAAATCGTATTCACAGTAGATGTCGCCATTCACCACGGCAAAGACCTCGGCATCGATCAGCGGCAGCGCGGTGGCGATGCCGCCGGCTGTTTCCAGCGCGCTGACTTCGCGCGAATACTCGATCGACACCCCAAATGCGGCACCGTTCCCCAGCGCCGCCTCGATCTGCTCGCCAAGGTGGGCGTGGTTGATGACGATATGGGTGAAGCCCGCCGCATGCAGGCGTTCGATATGCCAGACGATAAGCGGCTTGCCACCGACCGCCAGCAGGGGCTTCGGCGTGTGGTCGGTTAGCGGGCGCATGCGCTCGCCGCGTCCGGCCGCCAGAATCATCGCCGTGGCTGCGCTCAAAACGTGTGCCCCACCTGCGGCTGTTTTTCCTGGAGCGCATCCAGCAAATAGAACAACGGTTTCAGTTCAATGTACCGTTCGCATACCTTGCGCAGGTAATGCATCACCAGCGGCATGTCCTTCAGATAGCCATCCTTGCCGTCGCGGTGATACAGCCGCGCAAAAATGCCGAGCACCTTGATATGGCGCTGTGCACCCATCCATTCGAAATCGCGCCAGAAGTCGCCAAAGTCCTTACGCACCGGCAAACCGGCGGCGCGCGCCTTTTCCCAGTAGCGAATCACCCAGTCGAGCTGATGCTCCTCATCCCACTGGATATAAGCATCGCGGTAGATCGAGGCGAGGTCGTAGGTAATGGGGCCATAGACCGCATCCTGGAAGTCGAGGATGCCGGGGTTGGGGTCGGACACCATCAGGTTGCGCGAATGCCAGTCGCGGTGCACGTACACCTGCGGCTGTGCCAGGTTGTTCGCCAGCAAATGTTCAAACGCGGTGTTGAGCGTGACCGCCTGGTCATCGGTCAGGCTTGCGCCCAGGTGTTTGCCTACGTACCACTCGGGGAACAGCATCAGTTCGCGGGTCAGCAGCGCGCGGTCGTATTCCGGCAGCACGCCCGGCCGGCTCGCCTGCTGGATGCGGACCAGGGCGTCGTTCGACGCCAGATACAGATCACGGGCCGTGTTTTCATTGAGCGCCGACAGATAGGTGGTATTGCCCAGATCGGTCAGCAGCAGGAAGCCCTGGTCCAGGTCCTGCGCCAGCACCTGCGGTACATGCACCCCGGCATCTGCAAGCAGCCGGGCGACGGCAATAAAAGGACGGCAATCCTCGTGCGCCGGCGGCGCGTCCATCACGATATAATCCCGGCCTTTGGCAATGACGCGGAAATAACGGCGAAAGCTGGCGTCGGCCGACGCCGGTGCGATGTCCAGCGAATCGCTCCCCAGCTGTCGGGCGGCCCAGTCCTGCAATGCTTGCAAACGTTCCACTAACTACGGCTCCGAATAACGCTGTCTTAAAAATAACCCTGGTCCGGATTTTACATCGCTTGTCCACCCTGCCCGGTTTTGCGCTCGTCGTGTTGTTGCTGTCTGCATCCTCTGCGGCCGCGGACGGACTCGCGCTGAAAATGGATGCCGAACTCGGCGGTTCGGCGATCGCGGGGAAACAGGGACCCATGTTCCTGTCCGCCGACCGCATCGAGTCGACCGCCCCCAACATCATCGAAGCCAGCGGCCACGTGGAGGCCCGACAGGGCGGGCAGAATTTCTTTGCCAACTGGCTGCGCTACGACACCACCCTCAATTATGTCGAGGCGCGCGGCCAGGTGCGGCTGGAGCAACCCGCGCTGCTGGTGAGCGGCGACTCGCTCAAGCTCGATCTCGACGATTACAGCGGCGAGCTCACCCAGCCGGTTTACCGGTTTTCGGCCCAACCGGGGCGCGGCGACGCCGAGCGCATCGATTTCATCGACGAAAACAATTTCAAGCTTCAGGATGCCACCTACACCACCTGCCCGGTCGACAACGACGACTGGTTCCTCAAGGTGGCCGACCTCGACATCGACAAGACCCGCAATGTGGGCACCGCGCGCAATGCCTCGCTGCATTTCCTCGGCGTACCCATCCTGTATACGCCGTGGATGAACTTTCCGCTCGGCAACGAACGCAAGACCGGCCTGCTGGCGCCGACCATCGGCACCACCGAGCGCAGCGGCTTCGACATCCTGGTGCCCTATTACCTCAACCTCGCGCCCAATTACGACGCCACCCTATACCCCCGCCTGCTGTCCAAGCGCGGCGTGCAGCTGGGCGGGGAATTCCGCTATTTGCTGAACGACGTGCGCGGCGAGAACCGTCTCGAATACCTGCCCAACGACGATGAAGCCGGCCGCTCGCGCTGGAGCGTGGCGCTCAACAACACCTACCGCCTGAACGCGAACACCGAGGCCGGCATGCTGTTCAACCGTGTGTCCGACGACGATTATTTTCGCGACCTGTCCAACCTGATTTCAAGTACTTCGCTCAGCCACCTCAACCGCGAAGCCTGGGTGACCACGCAGCATGCCCACTGGAATGCCGAGCTGCGTGCACAAAGTTTCCAGACGCTGCAGGACTCCACGTCGACCACGCTCATCGAGGAGCCCTATGCACGGCTGCCGCACGCCCGCCTGGGCATGGCGCGGACGTTTGCAAACGGCCTCGAACTCAAGCTGGAAACCGAAGCCACGCGCTTTGCCCATCCCACCCGGGTCGAAGGCACCCGGGTGCTGGCCTACCCGACGCTGCGCCTGCCGCTCACCAATTCGTTCGGCTTCCTCACCCCGCAAATCGGCTGGCACAGCAGCTACTACGCGCTGGACGACAGCGTGACCGAGCAGCGCATCACGCGCAGCCTGCCCATCTTCAGCCTCGATTCCGGCGTCACCTTCGATCGCCCGTTCCGCTTTGCCGGCCAGGATTACGAGCAGACGCTGGAACCGCGCGCCTACTATGTCTATGCGCCGTTCCGCGAGCAGAACGCCATCCCCGTGTTCGACACCGCGCCGCTGGATTTCAGCTACGCGCAGATGTTCACCGAGAACCAGTTCATCGGCGGCGACCGCATCAACGACGCCAACCAGCTGACGCTCGCCGTCACCAGCCGCTTCGTCGAGGCCGGCAGCGGACTGGAACGGCTGCAGGTTACCCTCGGCCAGCGCTATTATTTCAGTGCGCAGCAGGTCACCCTGCCCGGCGTGGCGCCGCGCACCAGCAACGCCACCGACCTGCTCGCCGCCGTCAGCGGACAGATCACGCGCGACTGGCGCATCGACACCGCCTGGCAGTTCGACACCCAGAACGGCACCACCATCCGCCAGAATCTCGGCGCATCCTACCGTCCCGGCCCGGGTCGCGCGTTGAACTTTGGCTATCGCTTCATAGACCAAACCACCGAGCAGGTCGATCTGTCGGGACAATGGCCGCTGGGTGATCGCTGGTACGGCATGTTCCGCTACAACTATTCGTTCCAGGACAACAAGCTGGTCGAAGGCCTGGCAGGGGTTGAATACAATGGCGGCTGCTGGGCGGTGCGCGCGGTGTTCCAGCGCCTGGCCACCAAGGAGGACCAGTCCACCGATGCGCTGTTCTTCCAGCTCGAGTTGAACGGCATGGGGCGCCTTGGTGCCAACCCGCTCGACGTTTTGAAACAAAGTGTTCCCGGATACAGGACCAGCAATGAAATTCTACAAACGCCCTGAATGGCGCCGTCCCCACTGGGTGATGGCCCTGCTGATCGCCGCATCGAGCCTGATGCCGGTACACGCCGCGGTGCAGCCGCTCGATCACATCGTCGCCATCGTCAACGACGAAGTCATCACCCGCCAGGAACTCACCCGACGCTACCAGGAAGTGGCGCAGAGCCTGTCGCGGCAGAACACGCCGCTGCCGCCGCGCGAAGTGCTGGAAAAACAGTTGCTCGAACGCATGATCACCGAACTGGCGCTGCAACAGCACGCCCGCAGCACCGGCATACGCGTCGACCCGACTCAGGTCGAGCGCGCCCTGCAGCGTATCGCCGCGCAAAACAAGCTCGACATGGCGGGCCTTGCAGCCGCCCTGGAAAAAGATGGCCAGAGCCTCGACAGCATGCGCAAAACCATCCGCAATGAGATCCTGATTACCCGCGCCCGCGAACGCGACGTCGACAATCGCATCTCGGTCAGCGACGCCGAAATCGAAGGCTACCTGCAAACCCAGGTTCAGCAGGGCGTGGAAACCGAATACAACTTCTCCCACATCCTGATCACCCTGCCGGAGAACGCCACGCCCGAGATGATCCAGGCACGCCGCGCGCGCGCCGAGGACGTCATCGCCCAGCTTGCGGCAGGCGCCGATTTCGCCCAGCTGTCCGCCAGCCATTCCGATGCCCCCAATGCCATGCAGGGGGGCGCCTTCGGCTGGCGCGCCAGCGGCAAGATGCCGGCGCTGTTCGCCGAAGCCCTGAAGCCGCTGCAGCCCGGCCAGGTCGCTCCGCTGCTCAGAAGCAGCAACGGCTTCCACATCCTCAAGCTCAACGACAAGCGCGGGCTCGACGCCACCCTCAGCGTCACCCAGACGCACGCACGCCACATCCTCATCAAGACCAATGAACTCACCTCGGAGGCCGACGCCCGCAACCGCCTGCTGCAGTTGAAAGAGCGCATCGACAACGGCGTGAAATTCGACGAACTCGCGCGTCTGCATTCCGAGGACGGCAGTGCGTCCAAAGGCGGCGAACTGGGCTGGGTCAACCCCGGCGACACCGTGCCCGACTTCGAGAAGGCAATGAATGCGTTGAAACCCGGCGAAGTCAGCGGCCCCATCCAGTCGCCCTTCGGCTGGCACCTGATCCAGGTGCTGGAGCGCCGCGATCAGGACGTCACGCAGGAACGCCAGAAACTGCTGGCGCGCCAGGCCATCCGCGAGCGCAAGGCCGATGAGGCCTTCGAGGACTGGGTCAGGCAGATCCGCGATGAGGCCTACGTCGAGCTGCGGACGATCGACTGATTCCAGCATGCCCCTGACGCTGCCCGTGCTCGCGCTGACCGCGGGCGAACCTGCCGGGATCGGCCCCGATCTCTGCATCGCACTTTCGCAGCAGGTGCTGCCGTGCCGCCTCACGGTGCTCGGCGATGTCGACGTGCTGCGCAACCGTGCGACGCAACTGGGCATCGCGGTCGATTTCATCAGCGGCGACACCATTCCCCCACATCGGCCCGGCGCGCTGCACGTGCATCCCGTTCCAGTCGCCGCTCCCGTCACCGCCGGCGTGCTCGACCGTGACAACAGCGCCCACGTACTGGCCCTGCTCGACGCCGCGCTCGCGGGCTGCATGAACGGCTCGTATCACGCCATGGTCACCGCACCGGTTCACAAGGGCATCATCAACGACGCCGGTTTTGCCTTCACCGGCCACACCGAATACCTGGCCGACCACAGCGGCACGAAAAAAGTCGTGATGATGCTGGCCGGCGGTGGCCTGCGCGTCGCGCTGGCCACCACTCACCTGCCGCTGCGCGAAGTGGCCGACGCCATCACGCCCGCGCTGCTCGATGAAGTGATTCGCATCCTCCATGCCGACCTGCAAGCCATGTTCGGCATTGCCCGGCCGCGCATCCTGGTGGCCGGCCTCAACCCGCACGCCGGGGAATCCGGCCACCTGGGGCGCGAGGAGATCGACATCATCGAACCCGCGCTCGAGCGCCTGCGCGGCGAGGGTATGGACCTGGTCGGCCCGCTGCCGGCCGACACCCTGTTCTCGCGCATTCGCCAGGAACCCTGCGACGCCGTGCTCGCGATGTATCACGACCAGGGTCTGCCCGTGCTCAAGTACGCCAGCTTCGGCGCCGGCGTGAACATCACGCTGGGCCTGCCCTTCATCCGCACCTCGGTCGACCATGGCACCGCGCTCGACCTCGCCGGCACGGGACGCGCGGAAGTCGGCAGCATGCTGACAGCAATCGACGTGGCGATGGAGATGGTTGGGAGGCAGTCGAGAGTCGAGAGCGGAGAGTCGAGAACAGGGAAGCGAGCGCCGGCGGGATAGCGGCGCCCCGCTCTCCGCTTACAACTCTCCGCTCTCGACTCTCGACCACAATGCACACCCCCCGCAAGCGCTTCGGCCAGAATTTCCTCATCGACGACGGCATCATCCATGCCATCGTCAACGCCATCCATCCGCAGGCGGGGGAAACGGTCGTCGAGATCGGCCCCGGCCTGGGGGCGCTGACCAAGCCTCTGCTCGAACGCCTGCCGCACCTGCACGCGGTGGAACTCGACCGCGATATCGTCGCGCGCCTGCAGCGCGCTTGGCCGGCCGAGCGGCTCACCCTTCACAGTTGCGACGCGCTGAAGTTCGATTTCGGCACACTGGGCCACGACCTGCGCATCATCGGCAACCTGCCCTACAACATTTCCACGCCGCTGCTGTTTCACCTGATGGAGTTTTCCGCGCACATCCGCGACATGACCTTCATGCTGCAGAAGGAAGTCGTCGAACGCATGGTCGCCGAGCCCTCCAGCGGCGATTACGGGCGGCTGTCGATCATGCTGCAGCGCCGCTTCCACCTGGAATGGCTGCTAGACGTGCCGCCCACTGCCTTCAACCCGCCGCCCAAGGTCGATTCCGCAGTGGTGCGGCTGATCCCCAAGACCCCGGCTGAAATCGTCACGCTCGACGAGGCGCTGTTTGCGCGCGTGGTCGCTGCCGCGTTTTCGCAGCGCCGCAAGACGCTGCGAAACACGCTGGGCAGCCTGATGAAGCCAGAGGATTTCGCCGCGATCGGAATCGACGCCGGCAAGCGCGCCGAGAATCTCGCCGTCGCCGACTACGAGGCCATCACCCGGCACCTCGGCAGTTTGCAGCGGCCCGCTGGATAAAGCTCAGTCAGTCAGGAAGGGATAGTCGGTGTAACCCTTCTCTTCCCCTGTGTAGAGCCTGTCGTAATCGGGAGCATTAAGCGGCGCGCCGCGGCGGAAGCGCTCGACCAGATCGGGGTTGGCCAGGAGCAGACGGCCAAACGCAATCGCATCGGCCGCGCCGGACGTCACGGTCTGCTGCGCCGTGTCGAAGTCGTAGCCGTTGTTGCGGATGAAATTGCCCGAATACAGCGCACGCATGCGGTCGTAATCGAAGGGCACCCATTGTTCCTGGGGTGCGCCGCCGGTTCCCTGCAACACGTCGAGGAAAGCCAGGTTCAGCGGATTCAGTTGCGTGATGACGTAATCGAACGTCTCCTGTGGGCGCTCGTCGCTGATGTCGTTGAAGGTCGTCACCGGCGACAGCCGCAGGCCGACGCGATCGCTGCCGATGGCACCGCACACAGCTTCCATCACCTCAAGCAGCAGGCGCGCACGGTTTTCGGTGCTGCCTCCATAGGCATCGGTGCGCCGGTTGGTGGACGAGCGCAGGAACTGGTCCAGCAGGTAGCCATTGCCGGCATGGACCTCCACCCCGTCAAAACCCGCCTCCATCGCATTGTGGGCAGCCTGGGCGTAGCGTTCGACCAGGGCGGAAATTTCCGCAAGATCGAGCGCGCGCGGCGTGACGTAATCCTTCATGCTCTGCCCGGTGAACACCTGCCCGGCAGGGCGAATCGCCGACGGCGCCACCGGCAGGGCGCCGCCCGGCTGCAGGTCGGGATGCGAAATCCGTCCCACATGCCACAACTGCAGCGCGATCTTGCCGCCTGCGCCATGCACCGCCTCGGTCACCTGCATCCAGCCGGCGACCTGCTCGGGCGTATGGATACCGGGCGTGCGCGGATAGCCGTGCCCCTCCGCGCAGATCGGCGACGCCTCGGTCAGGATCAATCCGGCCGATGCGCGCTGACGATAGTATTCGGCGATCAGCGGCGTCGGCACATTGCCGGCACCGGCACGGTTGCGCGTAAGCGATGACATCACCACCCGGTTGGCCAGGTCGATGGCGCCGAAACGGGCGGGAGAAAAAAGATCTGTCACGTTTGGAATCCTTTGAGTTGAGCCCTGCGGGCGATTAATGGCAGAGGTGTTGTGAGGCCCGCTTTGCGGATACAAGTTCCGGCGTTCATCCTGGATCAAGACCGCTTTCATCAAGATCGCCAGCGCCGGGATTTACTTGTGGCCCCAAACCTGGCGACAATCCTTCTTATGCTTGAAACCGACCTACGGCCAAGGAATTGAAACATGATCGAGAATCAGGAACGATTCAGTCGGGCGATGTCGCTGTTCGACGCCGCCAACTCGGAAGACCCCAATCTGGACGAGGGCCAGCCGAAGGAACTGCTGTACGCCCGGCGCATGTCGGACATGATCGCCCGCTTTGCCCCGGACGCGTCCGAAGCGTCACAGCTGGCGGTGCGCGCCCAGCACATCCAGCGCTGGAAAGTGCCGCGCAATACCTATCCGATGACCAAGGAAGGCTATCACGCCTGGCGGACCGGGCTTTACACCTTCCAGGCCGACGCCGCAGGCGAACTGATGCGCCAGGCGGACTATGACGATGCGATGATCGAGCGCGTCAAGAAGGCGGTGGGGAAGCGCGGCATCAAGAGCAATCCGGATACGCAGATGCTGGAGGATGTCGCCGGCCTGGTCTTCATCGAGCATTACATGCTGGCCTTCGCGCACAGCAAGCCCGAATACGACGAAGCGAAGTGGCTGGAGATCATCCGCAAGACGTGGAAGAAGATGTCGAAGAACGCACAGGCCTTTGCCCTGTCCGGCAGGATCAAATTGCCGGAACCCCTGGTGCCGCTGATCACCAAGGCGATCGGCCAGTAAGCTACTCCGCCCACTCCTTCACCCACCCCGCGGTGCCCTTCTGGATGAACTCGATCGGGTAACCGTCTGGATCCTCGATGAAGGCGATCACCGTCGTGCCGTGCGACATCGGCCCGGCCGGGCGCAGCACCTTGCCGCCCTTGGCCGCGGCCGCCTCGCACGCGGCATAGGCGTCGTCGACTTCGATCGCGATGTGGCCGTAGCCGCTGCCGACCTCGTATTTGTCGACGCCCCAGTTGTAGGTCAGTTCGAGCACGGCTGCACGGTCCTCGCTGTCGTAGCCGACGAAGGCGAGGGTGAACTTGCCGCCGGGATAGTCCTTGCGGCGCAAGAGCTTCATACCGAGTACGCTGGTGTAGAAATCGATCGAGCGATCAAGATCGCCGACGCGGAGCATGGTGTGAAGGATGCGCATGATGGTCTACCTGGAAAAACATTCATCCGCGAAGTACGCGAAGGGACACGAAGAAAATCAAAACCCGTTCATCAGGATAGTCGGTGTCGAGCCGAAAAGTTACGGCACTTGATCGGTTTTCTTGGCATTTCTTCGCGTACTTCGCGGATAAAAAGTCTTTGAAATTCAGACCCGGAACAGCGCATCGCTCATTCTGCGCAACTCGGTCCGCCTTGCCAACGCATCGGGACACAGTTCGGCGACCTTCGCCCAGAAGCGCGGCGAATGGTCGAGGTGAACCAGATGGGCCAGTTCGTGCGCGGCAACGTAGTCGATCAGCGTGAGCGGCGCCTGCACCAGCCGCCAGTTGAGGCGGATGTGGCCGCGCCGGGTGCAGCTGCCCCACTGGGTCTGCGCATTGGACAGGGCAAAGCGGCTGGGCGCGCGCCCCAGCTTCTGCGCAATGCGCGCCAGCCGCCAGGCCAGCAACCGCTCTGCACGCGCGATGAGCCAGGCGCGCACCACCGCGTTCACCTCCACACCGGGCGGCGCATACACCCGTAGCGTATCGCCGTGGCGGCGTATTTCGTGGAAAAGCGAAGGCCGGATATCGAGCGCCAGCCGGCGTCCCAGGTAGTGCAATGCGTTGACGGGCCCCGACTCCATCCGCGGCGCGCGCGCCTGCATGCGCGACCAGGAGCGGCGCAGCCAGTCGTGCTGCTGCAACACGTAATGTTCGATTTCGGCGCGCGGCGTCCAACTCGGCGCGTGGATGCGCACTTCGCATGCGGTGACGGTCAGCCCGAGGGTGCGGCGGCGGCGCGAGCGGCGCAGCTGATACGGGACGGCGGCGTCGCCGATCTGCAGGACGCCGCTATTGGTGTGCGGCAGCAGGGGGCAGCCTCGTCATTTCGGTTTCAATCCAGGCTTCGACCGCGCGGGTGAGCTCGGCGGCGCTTTTGCCCGCCGTCTCGATCACCGGGCCGATGCGAACGGTGACGGTGCCGGGACGCTTGATGAAGGCATTCTTCGGCCACACTTCGCCGGCGTTGTGCGCCACCGGCACGATGGGCGCGCCGGTTTCCGCCGCCAGCCAGCTGCCGCCGATGCCGTAGCGGCCCTTTTCGCCTGGCGCGACGCGCGTGCCTTCGGGAAACACCAGCACCCAGAACCCCCGCGCCAGCTTTTCCCTGCCCTGCTTGACGATCTGCTTCAGCGCCTCGCGCCCGGCGCCGCGGTCGATGGCAATCGGCGAGAGCATCTGGAAAGCCCAGCCGAAAAAAGGCACCATGAGCAGCTCCCGCTTGATCACCGGCGAGACGGGCGGGAACAGGAACAGGAAGGCCACCGTCTCCCACGCCGACTGGTGCTTGGCGAGGATGATGGCGGGCTGCTTCGGCAGGTGCTCGCGCCCTTCCACCACATAGCGGATGCCCAGCACCCAGCGCGCCAGCCAGATCACCGTGTGGTTGTAGCCGGTGATCAACTGGTAACGCACGTGCGCCGAAAAAGGAAAGCTGAGGAAGGCAACCAGGCTGAAGAAGATCGTGAGCGCGGTCTGCAGGACCGCGAAAATCAGCGAGCGGATCAGGCTCATGCCGCAACCTTGAGCAGGTATTCGACCACTTCGCTCAGATCGGCAAACACCGGGGTGTTCTCCGGCAGTCCGCCCGCCGCCAGCGTTCTTTCGCCCTTGCCGGTTTTGACCAGCAGCGGTCTTGCGCCCACGCTGGCCGCCGCCTGCAGGTCGCGCAGCGAATCGCCGACGGCAGGCACGTCGCCCAGATCACGGCCGTAGCGCGCGGCGATTTCGGCGAACAGCCCTGACTTGGGCTTGCGGCAAGCGCAGTCCATCTCGGCCGCATGCGGACAGTAAAACACCGCCTCGATGCGCCCGCCCGCCTGCGCGGCCGCCTTGTGCATCTTGGCGTGGATGGCATTGAGCGTCGCCATTTCGAACAGCCCGCGCGCCAGCCCCGACTGGTTGGTCGCCACCACCACGCGCCAGCCCTCGCGCGTCAGCCGCGCAATCGCTTCCAGGCTGCCGGGAATGGGCTTCCATTCGTCCGGCGACTTGATGAACTGCTCGGAGCCGAAGTTGATGACGCCGTCGCGGTCGAGAATGATCAGTTTCATGGCTTAACTCCTGCCGGACCAAGATCGCATGTTACGCCGCCAGCCGCGACAAGTCCGCCACCCGGTTCATGGTCCGGTGCAGCTGGTTCAGGAGCGCCAGCCGGTTGGCTTTCAGGGCGGGATCGTCGGCGTTGACCATCACCTGGTCGAAGAAGGCGTCGACCGGGGTCTTCAGCGCGGCCAGTGCCTGCAGCGAGGCCGCATACTCGCCCGCCTCGAAATCCGCGTCGGCTTTCAATCCAATGTCCGCCAGCGCGGCGACCAGGTCTTTTTCTGCTGCCTCGACGCAGCGTGCGGGATCGGGCGCATCGCCTACCGGGCCCTCGGCTTTCTTCAGGATGTTGCCGACGCGCTTGTTCGCCGCAGCCAGGCTGGGCGACTCCGGCAGCAAGGCAAACGCCTGCACCGCACGCAGCCGCTTGGCAACGTCATGCAGCGGCGGCAGGTTCGAAAACACGGCGGCCACCGCCTCGGCGCCGAACACGGGCGTCAGCTGGTTGGCGTTGCGTTCGTAGATGAAGAGCTTGAGTTCTTCCGCCACGTTGCCGTCCAGCATGCCCGCAGGGAAGACCGACAGGCCGAATGCGATCAGCTCGTCGAGGCTCAATGGCAATTCCGCCTTGTCCAGGGCAAATACGGCTCCCAGCAGCTGGAAGGACTTGATGACGGAGAGCGCGTGGCGGCGCAGTGCGAACGGATCCTTGTCGCCCGTGGGCTTCAGCCCGATGCCCCAGATGCCCACCAGCGTCTCCATCCTGTCGGCGATCTGCAGCACTTCGCTGATGAGGTTGGAGACGTCTTCGGTCTCGTCGCGGCGCACCAGATACTGGTCCGCGATGGCCTGCGCGACCCGCTCGTCCTCGCCGTCATGGCGCGCGTAATAGCCGCCCATGATGCCCTGCAGTTCGGGAAACTCGCCCACCATGTCGGTCAGCAGATCGGCTTTTGCGAGTTCCGCGGCGCGGTCCGCCAGGCCGGCATCCGCGCCGATTTTTCCAGCCACCCAGCGGGCAATGGCGCGGACGCGCTCGACCCGATCGCCCTGGGTGCCGAGCTTGTTGTGATACACCACCTTCGCCAGCCCAGGCACGCGCGAACCCAGGGTCTTCTTGCGGTCCTGATCGAAGAAGAACTTGGCATCGGCCAGACGCGGGCGCACCACGCGTTCGTTGCCCTGGATCACGGCAGATGCATCGGCGGGCGAGATGTTGGAAACGATGAGGAACTGGTGAGTCAGCTTCCCGTTTTTGTCCAGCAGAGGAAAGTATTTCTGGTTCGCCTTCATGGTGAGGATCAGGCATTCCTGCGGCACTTCGAGGAAGGCTTGCTCGAACTGGCCGACCAGCACATTGGGGCGCTCGACCAGCGCGGTGACTTCATCCAGCAGGGCGTCGTCCTCGATGGGCTTCAAGCCTGACGGTTCGGCGGCGGCCTGCAACTGGCGGACGATCTCGGCACGCCGTTCGGCGAAGCTGGCGATCACCGCGCCTTCGTCTTTCAATTGTCCGGCGTAGCTGTCTGCACTTTGAATTACCACCGGGCTGACGCGCGCCTCGAAGCGATGGCCCTGCGTGTCACGCCCGGCCTGCAAACCCAGCACGGAAACCGGAACGATATCGGCGCCGTGCAGCGCGACCACGCCGTGAACCGGACGCACGAAGTTGACGCTGCTCCAGCCGTCGGCCAGCTGGTACTGCATCACCTTCGGGATAGGCAGCTTCGCCATTGCGGTTTCGAGCGCATGCTGCAGGCCGTCGGCGAGCGTCGTCCCCGGCGCGATGCTGTCGTGGAACAGCGCCTCGTTCTTGCCGTCCGCCACGCGGCGCAACTGGCCGACTGCGGACGCATCGGCGTCCAGCGCAGCCAGGCGCTTCAGCAGCGCGGGCGTGGCCTTGCCGTCCGCATCCAGTCCCACGGCAACCGGCATCAGCTTGGTCGACACCGGCTTGTCAGCGGCGCGCGCCAGCACGCTTTCGACATGCACGCCGAGGCGGCGCGGCGAAGCGAACCGGGTGACCGTGGCACTTGAATCGGCCAACCCCTGCGCAACCAGACTCTCGGCCAGCGCAGCGGCGAAGGCCTCGCCCAGCTTCTTCAGCGCCTTGGGCGGCAGTTCCTCGACGAACAATTCAACCAGTAAATTTGCTGCCTTCATCGCATCGGTGCTCATGCTGCCGCCTTCTTTGCCATGTCCGCCGTCACTTCGTCTGCCCACGCACGCGGCGCCATCGGGAAGCCGAGGCGCGCGCGGCTGTCCAGGTAGCTCTTCGCCACCGCCCGCGCCAGGTTGCGGATACGGCCGATGTAGGCTGCGCGCTCGGTCACCGAAATCGCGCCGCGCGCATCCAGCAGGTTGAAGGTGTGCGCGGCCTTCAGCACTTGTTCGTAGGCCGGCAACGCAAGCTGCGCCGCCACCAGTTCCTGCGCCGTCTGCTCGTGCGCGGAAAAGGCGGTGAGCAGGAAATCGACGTCGCTGTGCTCGAAGTTGTAGGTCGACTGCTCGACCTCGTTCTGGTGATAGACGTCGCGGTAGGTCAGCCCTTCGGTCCAGACGAGGTCGTATACGCTTTCCACGCCCTGCAGGTACATGGCCAAGCGCTCCAGGCCGTAGGTGATCTCGCCGGTGATCGGCTTGCAGTCGATGCCGCCGACCTGCTGGAAATAGGTGAACTG
>JBAVWB010000015.1:0-2378 GCA_049697615.1 Thiobacillus sp.
GGCCCGTTCGCTTTTTTACTGCAGCCGGGCCTTCAGCAGATCGTTGACCTGTCCCGGGTTGGCCTTGCCCCGGCTGGCTTTCATCACCTGGCCGACCAGGGCGTTGAAGGCCTTTTCCTTGCCGGCACGGAATTCCTCGACCGACTTCGGGTTGGCGGCCAGCACGTCATCGACGATCTTCTCCAGTTCGCCGGAATCGGACATCTGTTTCAGGCCGCGCGCCTCGATGATGGCGTCCACTTCGCCGGCGCCTTCCCACAAGCCTTCGAACACCTGCTTGGCGAGCTTGCCTGAGAGGGTGCCGTCCTGGATGCGCGCAATCAGCGTGCCCAACTGGGTGGCCGACACCGGGCTTGCCGTGATGTCGAGTTCGGCCTTGTTCAATGCGGCCGAGAGTTCGCCCATCACCCAGTTGGCTGCGAGCTTGCCCTGGCCGCAGGCTTTCGCGGCGGCTTCGAAGTAGTCGGCGAGCGCGCGCGAGCCGGTCAGCACCGCCGCATCGTAGGCCGACACGCCGTAGTCGCTCTGGAATCTCGCCTGCATCGCGGCGGGCAGTTCGGGCAGCGTCGCGCGCACCCGCTCGATCCAGTCCTCGTCGAGCTTCACCGGCAACAGGTCGGGGTCGGGGAAGTAGCGATAGTCGTGCGCCTCTTCCTTGCTGCGCATCATGCGGGTCTCGCCGCGGTCGGGGTCGAACAGCACCGTCGCCTGCTCGATGCGGCCGCCGTCTTCCAGCGTTTCGATCTGCCAGCGCACCTCGTAGTCGATGGCCTGCTGCAGAAACTTGAAGGAGTTGAGGTTCTTGATTTCGCGGCGGGTGCCGAATTCGGCCTGCCCCACCGGGCGCACCGAGACGTTGGCGTCGACGCGGAAGCTGCCTTCCTGCATGTTGCCGTCGCAGATGCCGATCCAGGTCACCAGCGTGTGCAACGCGCGCGCGTAGGCGACGGCCTCGGCGGAAGAGCGCATCTCCGGCTCGGAGACGATTTCCAGCAGCGGCGTGCCGGCGCGGTTGAGGTCGATTCCGGTCATGCCGTGGAAGTCTTCATGCAGCGACTTGCCGGCATCCTCTTCCAGGTGGGCGCGGGTGAGATTGATGGTTCTCTCCGCATCGCCAACCACGATTTTGAGCGCGCCGCCTTCGACGATGGGGCGGGCCAGCTGGCTGATCTGGTAGCCCTTCGGCAGGTCGGGATAGAAGTAGTTCTTGCGGTCGAACACGTTGACGCGGTTGAGGTTTCCCCCGATCGCGAGGCCGAACCTGATCGCGCATTCCACTGCGCCCTTGTTCAAAACCGGCAGCACGCCGGGCAGCGCGATGTCGACCGCGCTCGCCTGGGTGTTGGGCGCCGCGCCGAAGGCGGTGCTGCTGCCCGAAAAGATCTTCGACTGGGTGGCGAGCTGGGTGTGGACTTCCAGCCCGATGACGGTCTCCCACTTCATTTCAGACCCTCCGGTTGGCGGTTGTGCCAGTCGGTGGCGCGCTGGTACTGGTGGGCGACGTTGAGCATCTTCGCCTCTGAAAAATAGTTGCCGACGAGCTGCAGGCCGATGGGCAGGCCCTTGGCGTCGAAGCCGCACGGCAGGCTCATGCCGGGCAGGCCGGCGAGGTTGGCGGGGATGGTGTAGAGGTCGTTGAGATACATCTCCACCGGGTCGTCGGATTTCTCGCCGAGCTTGAACGCGGTGCCGGGCGCGGTGGGGCCGAGGATGACGTCGCAGGTCTTGAAGGCGGCGCCGAAGTCGTCGGCAATCAGGCGGCGGATTTTCTGCGCCTGCAGGTAATAGGCGTCGTAGTAGCCGTGGGAAAGCACATAGGCGCCGATCATGATGCGGCGCTTCACCTCCGCCCCGAAGCCCTGCGCGCGGGTCTTGCAATACATGTCGTCGAGGTTGCCATATTCCGGCGCGCGGTAGCCGTAGCGCACGCCGTCGAAGCGTGACAGGTTGGACGAGGCCTCGGCCGGGGCCAGCACGTAGTAAACAGGGATCGCGAGTTGCGAGTTGGCGAGCGAGATCTCGACCGTGGTGGCGCCGAGTTTCTTCAGCTCGGCTACCGCTGCCTCGACCGCTGCCGCGACTTCGTTGTTGAGGCCCGCGGCGAAGAATTCGCGCGGCAGGCCGACGCGCAGGCCGTCCAGCGGCATCTCCAGATCGCGCGTGTAGTCTTCCTTGTCGCGTTCCAGGCTGGTCGAGTCCTTGGGATCGAAGCCGGTCATCACGTTCAACAGCAGCGCGCAGTCCGCGGCCGAGGGCGCCATCGGCCCGGCCTGGTCGAGGCTCGAAGCGAAGGCGATCATGCCGAAGCGCGACACCAGGCCGTAGGTCGGCTTGAGACCCGTGATGCCGCACAGCGCGGCGGGCTGGCGGATCGAGCC
>JBAVWB010000016.1:0-2267 GCA_049697615.1 Thiobacillus sp.
CTTTGGAACCCCCACCTTGTTGAGGTCTTTCATGTTCTCCACCCCCTACGCTGATCTACTCCCGCCGCTCACAACCGACGAGTCTGCGTTCCTGGCCGCCGCCATCTTGGCCAATGGGGTGCGTGACACTTGATACTCTTGGCTCACTCGCTACGCCTGTGCTAGCGCAGCTATGTCCCGGCTCCACTTCGGGACTCCGCTCGGACAACGCACCGACTCCGCTCGCGAGCCTTGACTTGTCTAGTCCTTAGCCAAGCGAACCTCGAAGGGTTCGCCCGCTTCGGTGAATAAAAAACGCGGAAACCTTCGGCGTTCTTTGGGGTTCAATGATGTATTGAAAACAACATCCACCCCGAGGCACGGAGGTTTTCGAGTGAATGCCAAGATACGAAAACAGATCGAACGACGCAAGAGGCGGATCGCGCGACGCCTGGACCGAGGCGACAATCGAGGGTGCGACCGGCCCGTCATGACTGCCTCGAACATCCACTATGAAATCGCCGATCGCACGCGGGCGACCGCTCACGGCGGCATGGGGGCCATCCATCTCTTGGCGAAGAAGCTCGGACTCGACCAGGCCATCGACGACCAACTCGGCCTCCTGAAGATCCACCTGCCCTACCACGATTCCGACCACGTGCTGAACATCGCCTACAACCTGTTGGCCGGTGGAACCTGCCTGGAGCACCTGGAACTGCTGCGCAGCGACGAGGCGT
The DNA here is from genome assembly GCA_049697615.1 of Thiobacillus sp. Classification (GTDB taxonomy): domain Bacteria; phylum Pseudomonadota; class Gammaproteobacteria; order Burkholderiales; family Thiobacillaceae; genus Thiobacillus. The sequence goes on from JBAVWB010000016.1 coordinate 717, forward strand.
ATCTCGACGCCCTGGGCGCCCGCCGCATTCCCGACCCGACGACGGCGGGCGACTTCTGCCGCCGTTTCGACGAGGCCGCCATCTTCCGTTTGCAGGCGATCTTCAACGCCACGCGAGTGAAGGTCTGGCGGCAACAGCCCGCGGCGTTCTTCGAGGAAGCCGTCATCGACGCCGACGGCACGATGGCCGAGACCACCGGCGAGTGCAAGCAGGGCATGGACATCAACTACAAGGGTCAGTGGGGCTATCATCCGCTGGTCCTCTCGCTGGCCAACACGGGTGAGCCGTTGTTCGTGGTCAATCGCAGCGGCAATCGGCCCAGCCACGAGCAGGCCGCCGTGTACTTCGATCGCGCGATCGCCGTGTGTCGCGGGGCAGGCTTCAAAAACGTCCGCCTGCGCGGCGACACCGATTTCACGCAGACCGAGCAACTCGACCGCTGGGACAGCGGAAACGTGCGGTTCGTCTTCGGCATCGACGCCACGAAGAAGCTTTACGAACTGGCGGGCGAACTGCCGCAAAATGACTGGAAAACGCTCGTTCGCCGCGTGAAGCACGTGGTGAAGACCACACCGCGGCAACGACCGGAGAACGTCAAGCAACAAGTGGTCGAAGCCCGCGAGTTCAAGGACATTCGCCTGGTGAAGGAGCATGTGGCCGAGTTCCGCTATCGGCCCGTGAAGTGCAAGAGGGCGTATCGCGTCGTGGCGGTGTGGAAGGAGCTGGATGCCTACCAGGGCCAGAAAAGGCTGTTTGACGACGCCCGTTGTTTCTTCTACATCACCAACGATTGGAAGAAGCCGGCCGAGGAGATCGTCTTCGAGGCCAACGGCCGCTGCAACCAGGAGAACCTGCTGGCGCAACTGAAGGGCGACGTGCGATCGTTGACGGCGCCGGTCGATAACCTGCTGTCGAACTGGGCGTACATGGTGATGGGCTCGCTGGCCTGGAGCCTGAAGGCCTGGGCGGCGTTGTTGTTGCCTGAGGAGGGCCGTTGGCAAGAGCGGCATCGGGAGGAAAAGCGGAAACTGTTGCGGATGGACTTCCGCACGTTTCGCGCAGCGATGATGAACATTCCGGCGCAGATCCTCTCGACGGGCCGGCGGACCGTCTCTCGGCTGTTGGCGTGGAATCCTTGGCAGCACGTCTTCTTCCGTCTGCTGGATCAACTTCGCCGGCCGCTGCGTTGTTGAAGCAACATCCTTGAAGCCGGAGTCCGGATGCTCCGGTCCGCTTTCACCCTCAACCGCACGAAGTGCAACCGAGTCCGCCATGAAACACGAAACAATCCGAAACCTCTTACCGGCCTCAGTGGCTCCGGCCGCCGGTGGTCTCGCCCGGCCCCACCGTCAAGAACGCACCTCGAACGCCTTCGGCGTTCGCTTGTTTAAGGTCTAGGCAGGTATGTGGAATGGAGTAACGCTCCAGTATCAGGATTGATTTCCCTTAGCTGGCAAGAACTGTTGTCGATGTAGAACAGCGTCTTGCCGTCGAACGCGAAGCCGTTGGCGTCGCTCATGCTGGCCAGGGTTGGCAAACAACGGATTACGT
>JBAVWB010000017.1:0-15462 GCA_049697615.1 Thiobacillus sp.
CGGCAGCACGGTTGGCGGCGGGCGCGGCAGCGTGGTCGGCGCAACCGTCGGCGCGGTGCTGGGCGGCGTGGGCGGCGCGGCGGCGGAAGAAGCCATCACCCGCCAGAAGGGGGTTGAAGTCACGGTCAAGCTCGATTCGGGACGGATGATTGCCGTCACCCAGGCGGCCGACCAGGAATTCCGGGTGGGCGATCGTGTTCGCGTGCTGACAGGCGGCGGCGTCACCCGGGTAACCCAATAAACCCAGCACGCTGCAAATCCGCGTCACCGTTTCGCAATCCGGCCGTCACCGTGCATTAACACCCGCTCACTAAGCTGGGCGCATTCCATCAATGGGAGTGCCCCATGCTCGACGTCAGCAGCAATCTTCAAGCCCGCCCGGCCAGCCGTTACCACGTATCGCTGGCCATCGACGACAGCGAAATCCGTGAAGCGCAGCGCCTGCGCTATCAAGTGTTCGCCAAGGAAATGGGCGCCCGCCTGTCGTCCGTCCTGCCCGGCCACGATATCGATTTGTACGATCCCTTTTGCGACCACCTGCTGGTGCGCGATCTCGCCAGCGGCGAAGTCGTCGGCACCTATCGCATCCTGCCTCCGGATGCGGCCAAGCGGGTTGGCAGCTATTACTCCGAACAGGAATTCGACTTCACCCGGCTGAATTTCCTGCGCCCGCGCATGGCCGAACTGGGACGTTCGTGCGTCCACCCGGCGCATCGCAGCGGCGCCGTCATCGCCCGGCTGTGGGTTGGGCTGGCCGACTACATGATGCGCTACGGCCACGAGACCATCGTCGGTTGCGCCAGCATCGGCATGGCCGACGGCGGCCACATCGCCGCCAGCGTGCATCGCCAACTCGCCGAACGCCACCTGGCACCGGTCGAGTGGCACGTCACGCCGCGCACCCGCCTGCCGGTCGAATCGCTCGACGACGGCCGGATGGCCGCGCTGCCGCCGCTGATCAAGGGCTATACCCGGCTCGGCGCCATGGTGTGCGGCGAACCGGCCTGGGATCCCGATTTCAACACCGCCGACCTCTTGATGCTGCTGCCGCTGAAGCAGCTCAATCAAGGCTATGCCCGCCGTCTCCTTCTTTGAGTCTTACAATGCAAGGGTGAGCCTTGCCTACCTGCCCCCCGTCCTGCGTCGTGCCATCCGCATCAGCCTGCTGGTGCTGCATCTCGTCTGGGGCGTAATACTGGCTGGGCTGGTGTTCCCCCTGTTGAAGCCTGCGCAGCGCGACCGCCGCATCATGGCCTGGGCGCGCCGTCTGGTCGGGGTGCTGGGCGTGCGGCTGCACGCGCCTGCCGCGCCCGGCCTGCCGGCCGGCGCACTGCTGGTGTGCAACCACGTCTCATGGCTGGATATTTACCTCATCTTCGCCGTCCATCGGGTGCACTTCGTCTCCAAGGCCGAAGTGCGCAACTGGCCGGTGGCGGGCTGGCTGGCGCACAAAACCGGCACCCTGTTCATCGAACGCGGCCGCCGTGCCGACACCAGGCGCGTCAACGCCGAAATGCGCGCACTGATGCAAGGGGGGGCCTGGGTGGCGGTATTCCCCGAAGGCACCACCGGCGACGGGCGCGCGCTGCGGCGCTTCATGCCCTCGCTGCTGCAGCCGGCGGTCGAACTGGGCTGCCCGATCGTGCCAGCGGCCCTGCGCTACCGCACCCTGGACGGCGGATACACCGCGGCACCCGCCTACATCGACGACATCAGCATGTGGCACAGCCTGAAACAGATTGTCGATGAGCCGGGGCTCATCGCCGAACTTCATTTCGGCGAACCCATCCTGCCGGATGGCCACCGGCGCGAACTGGCGGCACAAGCCGAACAGGCGGTAGCGAATCTGCTGGGCGTCAGCCCTTCGGCGCCCGCATCTGCGGGCACTGCACCGCAAACACCTGACGATCCTCCAGCCTGACCGCGGTCAGCCGGCCGCCCCACAGGCAGCCGGTATCCAGCGCGATCAAATCACTGCGGTTGACCAGTCCGAGCGTCGACCAGTGGCCGATGACGAAGGTCACGTCGGCGCTCTGGCGCCCCGGCACCTCGAACCACGGCAGCCAGCCGTCAGGCTGCGTGCCGGGCGCGCCCTTGTGGTGGAACTCCATCTCGCCGTCGACTGAACAGTAGCGCAGCCGGGTGAAGGCGTTGACGATCACCCGCAGGCGCTCGATGCCCTGCAGGTCTTCACTCCACCCGATCGGCGCGTTGCCGTACATCTGCGCGAAGAAATCGCGGTAGTGGGCGCCCTGCAGGGCCGCCTCCGCTTCCGCTGCGCGCGCCATGATGTCATCCGGCGTCCAGCCCGGCAGCACGCCGGCATGCACCATCAGCACGTCGCCCTCGCGCCAGGCCAGCCTTTGCCGGCGCAGCCAGGCCAGCAGTTCGTCGCGGTCGGGGGCATCGAGGATTTCATCCAGGGTGTCGCCCTTGTGCACCCGGCCGTAGCCTTCGGCCAGCGCCAGCAGGTGCAGATCGTGATTGCCGAGCACGCTGATGGCGGCTTCCCCCAGACTTTTGACAAAGCGCAGCACCCCCAGCGAATCCGGTCCACGGTTGACCAGGTCGCCGACAAGCCACAGCCGGTCGGCCGCGGGGTCGAATTTCACTTCATCCAGCAAGCGCAGCAGGGACGCCTGGCACCCCTGAAGATCGCCAATGGCATAGGTAGGCATATAAAATACGGTTTCGTTTGTGCGCTGTGTTCCCCGAATCATAGCGCCCCCGCCTGACCTCCACGTGACACCCTCGCAAGAAACCCCATCTATGAACGTTGTTGCCCGTCTGTTTTTCAGAACCCTGCGCGCCGTGCTCGGCCCCTTCCTGCTGCTGGGCAACTGGCTCACCCGTCCCAGGGGCATCGTGCGCCCGCCCGCCGAGCAGCAGGCCGTCGACGCGCGCACGCGCAGCCTGGCGCTGTACCACTTTCCCACCTGCCCGTTCTGCCTGAAAACCCGGCGCGTGATCCGGCGGCTGTCGCTCGATATCGAACTGCGCAACGCCCGCAGTGACGAAGTCCATCGGGCCGCGCTGATCGCCGGCGGCGGCAAGCCGCAGGTGCCCTGCCTGCTCATCACCGCTGACGACGGCCGGCAAACCTGGCTGTACGAATCGGACGCCATCAATGCCTGGCTGAATCGCGAATTCGGCGCGGCATGAGCCTGCTCTCCGCGCTCAACCCGCCGCAGCGTGAAGCGGCGAAGTACCTCGACGGCCCGCTCTTGGTGCTGGCCGGCGCCGGCTCGGGCAAGACGCGCGTCATCACCCACAAGATCGCCTACCTGATCGGCGAATGCGGCTACAAGCCGGGCTCGATCGCCGCCATCACCTTCACCAACAAGGCGGCGCGCGAAATGCAGGACCGCGCCGCCAAGCTCACCCAGAGCGTCAACACCAAGGGCCTGATCGTCACCACCTTCCATTCGATGGGATTGCGCATGCTGCGCGAGGACGCGAAGTTCGCCGAGTTGAAGCCGGCGTTTTCCATTCTCGACTCGGCCGATGCGGCCGGCATCATTTCTGAAATCATCAAGACCACCGACAAGCAGGAAATCCGCCGCGCAGTGTCGCGTATCTCGCTGTGGAAGAACGAACTGAAGTCGCCCGCCGTTGCGCTCGCCACCGCCGAGGACGACAACGCGCGTGTCTACGCAAAGATCTATGACCGCTACGACGCCACCCTGCGCGCCTACCAGGCGGTGGATTTCGACGACCTGATCCGCCTGCCTGCCGAGCTGCTCGACACCCACGCCGAGCTGCGCGAGAAATGGCAGAACCGCCTGCGCCACATCCTGGTCGACGAGTACCAGGACACCAACGTGGCGCAGTACCGCCTGCTGCAAAAGCTCACCGGCGTGCGCGCGGCGTTCACCGCGGTCGGCGACGACGACCAGGCCATCTACGGCTGGCGCGGCGCCTCGGCCGACAACCTGCGGCAGCTCAACGAGGACTATCCGCACCTTCACGTGGTGAAGCTGGAGCAGAACTACCGCTCGACCATCCGCATCCTCAAGGCCGCCAACAGCCTCATCGCCCACAACCCCAAGCTGTTCGAAAAACGCCTATGGAGCGATCTCGGCCACGGCGACCCGATCCAGGTGATGCCGACGAAGGACGACGAGCACGAGGCCGAATCGGTGGTGATGCGCCTCCTGTCGCACAAGTTCCAGCACCGCACCGAGTGGCGCGACTACGCCATCCTGTATCGCGGCAACTACCAGGCACGCGTGTTCGAAAAGGCGCTGCGGAACGAGAAGGTGCCGTACCAGCTCTCCGGCGGACAGTCCTTCTTCGACCGCAGCGAGATCAAGGACGTGATCGCCTACCTGCGCCTGATCGCCAACAGCGACGACGATCCGGCCTTCATCCGTGCGGTGACCACGCCCAAGCGCGGCATCGGCGCGGCCACCCTGGAAAAGCTCGGCCAGGTTGCCGCCACCCTGCATGTCAGCCTGTTCGAGGCGGTTTTTTCAGCCGCGGCCGCAGCCCAGATCGGCGAGCGCCAGCTGGCGCCGCTGGTCGAGTTCTGCAACTTCATCAACCGCTTCGAGGAACGGGTCGTCCGCGAGCCGGCGGGCGAAGTGCTGAACGACCTGCTGAAGTCGATCGACTACGAGATCTACGTGTTCGACCAGGACGACGACCGCGCGGCGCAGAGCAAGTGGAACAACGTGCTGGAATTCGCCGCCTGGATCGCCAAGAAGGGCGAGGAGGACGACAAGAATCTGCTGCAGCTGACCCAGACCATCGCCTTGATCACGCTGCTGGAGGGTCGCGAGGAGTCCGAGCCGGATGCCGTGCGGCTATCGACCCTGCATGCCGCCAAGGGGCTGGAGTTCGGCCATGTGTTTCTGGTCGGCATCGAGGAAAACATCCTGCCGCACCGCGACGCGGTGGATGAAGGGCGGCTGGAAGAGGAGCGCCGCCTGATGTACGTCGGCGTCACCCGGGCCAAGAAATCCCTCACGCTATCGTACTGCTCGCGCCGCAAGCGGGCGCGCGAGACGATGGCCTGCGTCCCCTCGCGCTTCATCGACGAACTGGGCGATGACGTGCGCATGCCCGACAAACCCTCGGATGCCGATACCAAGGCCAGCGGCAGCGACCGTCTGGCGGCCCTGAAGGCAATGCTCGGCTAACGGTCTTTCCAAACCCGGTTGCGCATCAAATGTGCAACCGGAACCAGGCGATTACAGTGTCAGAATCCACGCCGACAGCTTCTGCGCATCCACCGGCGCAATCTTTTGCGGCTGCATCGGGACTTTTCCCCATTTGCCCTTCGCGCCTTTCAGCATGCTGTCGGTGAGCGTGGCCGCGGCCGTCTTATCGCCCTTGTACCTGTCCGAAATCTCCTTGAACGCGGGCCCCATCTTCTTTTTATCCACATCGTGACAGATCATGCATTTGCTCTTGGCAGCGAGCTCAGGGCTGGCTTGCACCGGCATGGCATACAAAGGCAATACACAGACAATCAGAGCAGTCCATTTTTTCATTTCAACACTCCTTCAAAAGGATAAGAACATCTTGAATTTATTATATTCAACTTTTTTGTCCTGTCCAGTCCGAACGCAATCCACCTGAAGCGCCCATGAAAAAGGGGGACGCCGCGGCGTCCCCCTTTTGCTCACCATCCCGGGATCAATTGACCTTGGGATCCAGTTCGCCCTTGTCGTAGCGCTTCTGCATGTCTTCCAGGCTGTAGACCTTCTTGATCTTGCTTGCCTGGCCCGCTGCGCCGAAGGCTTCGTAACGGTTTTTGCAAATGTCGCTCATGCCCTTGGTGGCCTCCTTGAGGAATTTGCGCGGATCGAAGTTGGACTTGTTTTCCGCCAGGTGCTTGCGGATGGCGCCGGTGGAGGCCATGCGCAGGTCGGTGTCGATGTTGACCTTGCGCACGCCGTTCTTGATGCCTTCGACGATTTCGCTGACCGGCACGCCGTAGGTCTGGCCCATGTCGCCGCCGTAGCTGTTGATGATTTCGAGCCATTCTTCCGGCACCGAAGACGAGCCGTGCATGACCAGGTGCACGTTGGGGATGCGGGCGTGGATTTCCTTCACGCGGTCGATGCGCAGCACCTGGCCGGTGGGCTTCTGGGTGAACTTGTAGGCGCCGTGGGAGGTGCCGATGGCGATCGCCAAGGCATCCACGCGGGTCTTGGAAACGAAGTCGGCAGCCTCGTCGGGGTCGGTCAGCAACTGGTCATGCGACAGCTTGCCTTCGGCGCCGTGGCCATCCTCTTCACCGGCCATGCCGGACTCCAGGGAACCCAGACAGCCCAGTTCGCCTTCGACGGATACGCCGCAGGCATGTGCCAGTTCGGACACCTTGGCGGTGGTTTCCACGTTGTACTCGTAGGTGGATGGGGTCTTGCCGTCGGTGCCCAGCGAGCCGTCCATCATCACGGACGAGAAGCCCGACTGGATGGAACGGAAGCAGATGCTGGGCGATGCGCCGTGGTCCTGGTGCATGCAGACCGGAATGTGCGGGTACATTTCGATCGCGGCCAGGATGAGGTGGCGCAGGAAAGGTTCGCCGGCATAGGAGCGGGCACCGGCGGAGCCTTGCAGGATCACCGGGGAATCCACGGCGGCGGCGGCCTGCATGATGGCCTGAACCTGCTCCATGTTGTTGACGTTGAACGCAGGCAGGCCATAGCCGTTTTCGGCGGCATGGTCGAGCAGTTGACGAAGGGAAATCAGGGCCATTTACAGTCTCCTAGGTTAAAAAGTCGCAGCAAGCTGTTTCTTGCAAAATCAGGTTTTTCTGGAATCGCCCACGCGGACGATCTTCATGGTGTTGGTGCCGCCCGATTGGCCGATCGGTTCGCCGATGGTCAGCAGGATCAGATCGCCGTCGCGCACCGCGCCGCGCCGTCTCAACTCTTCTTCAGCCTCCGCCAGCAACGCATCGCGTTCCTTGGTGGCCGTTTTCAGATTGATCGGATACACGCCGCGAAAAAGAGTGACTTTTCTACGGGTTTGCACCTGAGGTGTCAAGGCATAGATCGGCACCCGGGTCGACAGGCGGCTCATCCACAAACAGGTGTTGCCCGACTCGGTGAGCGCCGCGATCGCCTTGATGTTGAGATGCACCGAGGTGAACACCGCCGACATCGCGATCGCCTCGTCGGCGCGCAGAAAGCTCTTGCTCAGGCGGTCGTTTGAAAAGCCGGGTTCAGCTTCCTTTTCCGCTTCCAGGCACACGCGATCCATCGCCTGCACCGCCTCGACCGGGAACTGGCCGGCTGCCGTTTCGGCAGACAGCATCACCGCATCGGTGCCGTCGAGCACCGCGTTGGCGACGTCGGACACTTCGGCGCGGGTGGGAATCGGACTGCTGATCATCGATTCCATCATCTGGGTGGCGGTGATCACCACCTTGTTGCGCTCGATCGCCATGCGGATCATGCGCTTCTGCAGCGCGGGCACCGCAGCGTCGCCGACTTCCACCCCGAGGTCGCCGCGCGCCACCATGATGGCGTCCGAGGCCTCAAGGATTTCTTCCAGGTTTTCGATCGCCTCGGTGCGCTCGATCTTGGCGACGAGCTGGCTCTTGCCGCCGGCGGCACGCAGCAGTTCGCGCGCCTGGCGCATGTCGGCGCCGCAGCGCGGGAACGATACCGCCAGATAATCCGCCTCTAGCGCCGCGGCGGTCTTGATGTCCTCGATGTCCTTTTCGGTCAGCGCGGCAGCCGACAGGCCGCCGCCCTTGCGGTTGATGCCCTTGTTGTTGGACAGCACGCCGCCCTGTACCACCTTGCAGATGATCTCGGTGCCCTTGACTTCCTCGACCCAGAATTCGATGCGGCCGTCGTCCAGCAGCAAGGTCACGCCGCGTTTCACATCGTTCGGCAATTCCTTGTAGTCGAGGCCGACGCGGGTCTGGTCGCCTAGCGGGCAGGCGGCGTCAAGAATGAATATGTCGTCCTTGGCCAGGGTGATCTTGCCGTCCTGGAACTTGCCGATGCGGATTTTCGGGCCCTGCAGATCGACCAGCACGCCGACCGCGCGGCCGCGCGCACGGGCCAGCGAGCGCACCAGTTCGGCGCGGTCGATGTGGTCCTGCGCCGTGCCATGGGAAAAGTTGAGACGCACCACATCCAGGCCGGCCTCCATCATCCGGTCCAAGGTTTTGGCATCGGAACAGGCGGGGCCGAGGGTGGCGACGATTTTGGTTCTGCGAATCATTATATGGGTGAGCCGTTAGGGTAAAGGGGAGGCGGAAAGCCCGAGGGGGAAGCAACGCCTCCCCCTCGGGTTTCAGCGTAAAGGGCTTAGCCCTTCGCGCGCTCCTCCAGAATCGCAACGGCGGGCAGAACCTTGCCTTCCAGGTATTCGAGGAAGGCGCCGCCGGCGGTGGAAATGTAGCTCACCTTGTCGTAGATGTCGTACTTCTGGATCGCGGCGATGGTGTCGCCGCCGCCGGCCAGGGTGAAGGCATTGGTGTTGGCGATCGCCATGGCGATGGTCTTGGTGCCTTCGCCGAACTGGTCGAACTCGAACACGCCGACCGGGCCGTTCCACACCACGGTGCCGGCCTTCATGATGATGTCGGCAAGTTCCTGCGCGCTCTTCGGGCCGATGTCGAAAATCATGTCGTCGTCGGCGACGTCGCCGGCATCCTTCAGCACGGCGGGTTCGTTGGCGTCGAATTTCTTGCCGCACACCACATCGACGGCGATGGGGATGGTCGCGCCGCGCGCGGTCATCTTCTCGATCAGCGCCTGCGCGGTCGGCACCAGGTCGTCTTCGCACAGCGACTTGCCGACGTTGTGGCCGGTGGCCTTGAGGAAGGTGTTGGCGATGCCGCCGCCGACCACCAGCTGTTCGCACTTCTCGGACAGCGCTTCCAGCACGGTCAGCTTGGTGGAAACCTTGGAGCCGCCGACGATGGCGACCATCGGGCGCGCCGGGTTGGCCAGCGCCTTCTCCAGCGCCTCGAGCTCTTCGGTCAGCAGGATGCCGGCCGCGGCGGTCGGTGCAAATTTGGCGATGCCGTGGGTCGAGGCTTCGGCGCGGTGCGCAGTGCCGAAGGCGTCCATCACGAAGACGTCGCACAGCGCGGCGTATTTCTTCGCGGTCTCATCGACGTTCTTCTTTTCGCCCTTGTTGACGCGGCAGTTTTCCAGCACGACCAGTTCGCCGTCGGCGACGTCGAAGCCGCCCTCGGTCCATTCGCGGATCAGGCGGATGTTCTTGCCGAGCTTCTGCGCGATGACGTCGACCACGGGTTTGAGCGAATCCTCTTCCCTGAATTCGCCTTCGGTGGGACGGCCGAGGTGCGAGGTGACCATCACCTTGGCGCCGGCCTTGAGGCAGTGCTCGATGGTGCGCATCGACGCGGTGATGCGGGCGTCGGAGGTGACCTTGCCGTCCTTGACCGGGACGTTCATGTCGGCGCGGATGAACACGCGCTTGCCTGCCAGATCGAGATCGGTGACGCGAATGACTGCCATAGTTTGCTTCTCCTGAAGGTAAGGTTTAAGGGTTGGCGCGGGTTGGGCCGCGCCAGGCCTTAAAGCTCACAACTGATGAGTCGAGAGCGGAGAGTCGAGAGCGCGGTTGGCTCTCCGCTCCCGACTCTCCGCTCTCGGCCAACTTACTTCGCCACGTGCTCGACCAGACGCAGCATGTTGCAGGTGTAGCCGTACTCGTTGTCGTACCAGGACACGACCTTGACGAAGGTGTCGTCCAGGGCGATACCGGCGTCGACGTCGAAGGTGGAGGGGGCGCTGTTGCCCACGAAGTCGGTGGAAACCACTTTCTCTTCGGTGTAGCCCAGCACGCCCTTCATGGCGCCGGCGGAGGCGGCCTTCATCGCAGCGCAGATTTCGGCGTAGGTGGCGGGCTTGTTCAGCTCGACGGTCAGGTCGACAACGGACACGTCGGAGGTGGGAACGCGGAACGCCATGCCGGTCAGCTTGCCCTTCAATGCAGGCAGCACCACGCCGACAGCCTTGGCGGCGCCGGTGGACGACGGAATGATGTTTTCCAGAATGCCGCGGCCGCCGCGCCAGTCCTTGGAAGACGGGCCGTCCACGGTTTTCTGGGTGGCGGTGGCAGCGTGGACGGTGGTCATCAGGCCGCGCTTGATGCCCCAGTTGTCGTTCAGCACCTTGGCCACGGGGGCCAGGCAGTTGGTGGTGCAGGAAGCCGCCGAAACGATCGCCTCACCCGCGTAGGTGGTGTGGTTCACGCCATAGACGAACATCGGGGTGGAATCCTTGGCGGGAGCCGATTGAACCACCTTCTTCGCGCCGGCCTTGATGTGCGCTTCGCAGGATTCGGTGGTCAGGAAGAAGCCGGTGCAGTCGATCACGATGTCGGCGCCCACTTCGTTCCACTTCAGGTTGGCGGGATCGCGCTCAGCCGTCAGACGGATTGTCTTGCCGTTGACGACCATGTTGGCGCCATCGACGGCGATGTCGCCGTTGAAACGGCCATGCACCGAGTCGTACTTCAGCATGTAAGCCAGATAGTCGGGGTCGAGCAGGTCGTTAATCGCCACGATCTCGATGCCGGGAAAGTCCTTCGCCACTGCGCGGAACACCATGCGGCCGATGCGGCCAAAACCGTTAATACCAACTTTGATTGCCATTTGCAGTCTCCAAGTGAGTGAAAATCTTTTTTATCCGCGAAGGACGCAAAGGCTCGCGAAGAAAAACTTCGCGTCGCTTCGCGTCCTTCGCGGAGACAGGTTTTTACAGAACGCCCTTGACCGCAGCCGCGACGGCCTCGGTGGTGAAGCCGAACTCCTTGAAGAGTTCATCGGCCGGGGCGGACTCGCCGAAATGATCCCAGCCAATCACGGCGCCTTCCAGGCCCACGTACTTGCGCCAGAAATCGCTGACACCGGCCTCCACCGCGACACGCGGCAGCCCCTTGGGCAGCACGCTTTCCTTGTAGGCGGCATCCTGCTTGTCGAAGGTGTTGGTCGACGGCATCGACACCACGCGCACCGCGATGCCTTCGGCAGCCAGGGCTTCCTGGGCCTTCACGGCCAGAGCGACTTCGGAGCCGGTGGCGATGATGATGGCGCGGGCTGAAGCGGCGTCTTTCAGCACATAGCCGCCCTTGGCGATGTTGGCGATAGTCGCCGCATCACGCGCCATGAACGCCAGGTTCTGGCGGCTGAGGATGTGGCAAGTGGGGCCATCGGCGCGCTCGATCGAATGCACCCAGCCGACCATCGTCTCAACCGTGTCGCACGGACGCCAGACGTCGATGTTGGGGATCATGCGCAGGGTGGCGGTCTGCTCCACCGGCTGGTGGGTCGGGCCGTCTTCGCCGAGGCCGATGGAGTCGTGCGTGAACACGTGGATCACGCGCTGCTTCATCAGCGCGGCCATGCGGATGGCATTGCGCGAGTACTCCGAGAACATCAGGAAGGTGCCGCCGAACGGCAGCAGGCCGCCGTGCAGCGCCATGCCGTTCATGATCGCGGCCATGCCGAATTCACGCACGCCGTAGCTGATGTAGTTGCCGGGGTTGCCGTTGCGCACCGGATGGCAGCCCGTCCAGTTGGTGAGGTTGGAACCGGTGAGGTCGGCCGAACCGCCGAGAAACTCGGGCAGCGCGGGGGCCAGCGCGTTGATCGCGATCTGGCTAGCCTTGCGGGTGGCGACGGTTTCTGCCTTGGCGTTGATCGCGGCCAGTTGCTCGGCAACATGCGCCTTCCAGTTGGCGGGCAGTTCGCCCTTCATGCGGCGCTCGAACTCTGCGGCTTCAGCCGGGTAGGCCTTCTTGTACTCGGCAAACTTGTTGTTCCACAAGGTTTCCAGCCCCTGACCCTTGGTCTTGGCGTCCCAGCCGGCATAGATGTCGGCGGGGATTTCGAACGGGGGGTGGTTCCAGCCGATGTTCTTGCGGGTCGCCTCGATTTCGGCGTGGCCCAGCGCTGCGCCATGCACGTCGTGGGTGCCTTCCTTGTTGGGCGAGCCCTTGCCAATGATGGTCTTGCAGCAGATCAGGGTGGGCTTGTCGGTGCTGGCCTTGGCTTTCTGGATGGCGGCTTCGAGCGCGACGACGTCATGGCCATCCACATTGGGAACGACATTCCAGCCATAGGCTTCAAAGCGCTTGGCGGTGTCGTCGGTGTACCAGTGTTCGATGTGGCCGTCGATCGAAATGCCGTTGTCGTCCCAGAAAGCGACCAGCTTGTTGAGCTTCCAGGTGCCGGCCAGCGCGCAGGCTTCGTGCGAAATGCCTTCCATCATGCAGCCGTCGCCCAGGAACACATAGGTGTGATGGTCGACGATGGCGTGGTCGGGCTTGTTGAATTCGGCGGCGAGGATCTTTTCCGCCATCGCCATGCCGACACCATTGGTGATGCCCTGGCCGAGCGGGCCGGTAGTGGTCTCCACGCCGGGCGCATAGCCGTATTCCGGGTGGCCCGGGGTCTTGGAATGCAGCTGACGGAACTGCTTCAGGTCTTCGATCGACAGGTCGTAGCCGGTCAGGTGCAGCAATGCGTAGATCAGCATCGAGCCGTGGCCGTTCGACAGCACGAAGCGGTCGCGATCCGCCCACTTGGGGTTGGTGGGGTTGTGGCGCATATGGTGATTCCACAGCGTTTCAGCGATTTCCGCCATGCCCATGGGGGCACCGGGGTGGCCGGATTTGGCTTTTTCGACGGCATCCATCGCGAGCGCGCGGATGGCATTGGCCAGGTCTTTACGGGTTGGCATTGCGTTCCCTTCAGCTAAGTAAAAAACGGTCGCACGTCCGCCCAGGAAAGCCGTGCAGCGGCAACTTGGGCAGGATATGCAAAAACCTTGATTATCCGTCAGCAGGGCGGGCTTTCGCAAGCCGGGGCAAAACCGGGAGAAAGAAGTGCCGGGACAAGGGCTTAAGCAGGCAAGCTCAAGCCGGAACTCAGAATTGGGACCCTAAAATCTTTTTATTTGGCCGTTGCGATGGCTTATGCGCCGGCCGCCTTCAGCCAGTCGCGCCACAGTTCAAACAGCTCGGGGCTGGCCGAAGCCACCACCGATCGCTCCCATATGTTGGCGATGTCGAAGCTGCCCGACAGGCTGGCCATCCGCCCACCCGCCTCTTCCAGGATCAGCGCGCCGGCGGCGTAATCCCACAGCTTCTGGCCGCCGTGCACGTAGATATCGAAACGGCCGGCGGCGGTGTAGCACCAGTCCAGCGTGGAGGCGCCGAAATTGCGCTGCGAGGCGTACGGCGGCCAAGACGCCAGCCGCCCGGCGAGTTCGCGGTCGATGCGTTTCATTTCCACCCCGGCCAGTGCACGGCGCAGTTCGGTGGCGGGCGCGCGCAGGGGCAGCGGATCGCCATTCAGATGTGCGCCACGGCCGCGCTCGGCCGTAAACATCTCGTCGGCGATCGGGTCGTAGACCACGCCGAGCTGGCGCTCGCCCTTGTACAGATAGGCCACCGACACGGCAAAGTAGGGCACGCCGGCGACGAAGTTGGAAGTGCCGTCGATCGGATCGACGCACCACAGGCCGTCGCGCCCGGCATCCCAGGCATCGTGCTGCTGCTGCTCGGTCATTTCCTCGCCCAGCACCGGTACGTCCATGATCTGCGGCAGCGCCGCTTCCAGCGCCGCCTGCGTCTCGGAGTCCGCTTCGGTAAACAGGCTGCCGTCCACCTTGTGGCTGTGCGCCACCTTGAGGAAACGCGGCGTCACCTCGCGCTGGGCGATCTCGCGAACGACTGCCTTGACGTCTTCAAGCATGGTCAGGTGCGCACGCAATAACAGTAGACAAATTCCTGCTCCTGGCCCGATGGGGTGTGATGGGTTTCGGTTTCGTGCCCGAGCAGGCGGAAGGACGCACCAAATTCGGCGTGCAGCGCGTCGGGGGCGTAGCGCACGACATCGAGGCCCGAGCATTGCAGCGGCCCGCCGGGTCCGAAGGCGGCGACGATGACGTGGCCGCCAGGTTTCACGCTCTTCAGCACCTGCGCGACATAGCGCGCACGGTCGGCCGGATCGGTCAGGAAATGAAACACCGCACGGTCGTGCCAGACGTCGTAGCGCGCTTCCGGCAATTCAGCCCGGGTGATATCGGCGGCGATCCACTGCACCGAAGCGGCGCGCGCGCCGAGCCGCGCCCGGCTCGCCGCCAGCGCCGATTCGGCGAGGTCGAGCACGGTCAGATTGCGATAGCCGGCGTCGAGCAGGTCGTCGACCAGCACCGAGGCGCCGCCGCCGACGTCGATGATGTGAGCGCCCCTGGCCGCGCAGCCCTCGATCAGGCGCAGCGACGACGCGGCATGCGACTGGAACCAGCCGACCTGGTCGGCCGCCTTGTTGCGATACACGCTTTCCCAATGCTGCTGACGGTCGACCATGTCACGCTTCCTTCCACTTGATCGAGCAGCCCATGCTGGGAATCTGCTCTGCCGGGCCGCGCTGGGTCGCGGCGATTGCCTTCATCGCCTCGAACAGGTCGCGGCGCACGCCCTCAGGCGCGGTGTCCTTGCGCGATTCGTCGAAGCGGCCGCGGTACTGCAATTCGAAGTTCCGGTTGAAGCCGAAGAAGTCCGGCGTGCAGACCGCGCCGTAGGACGTGGCCACGGCCTGCGTTTCGTCGATCACGTAGGGGAAGGGGAAGCCGAACTCCGCCGCCACCTGTTTCATGTTGTCGAATGAGTCTTCCGTGTATTCGGTCGGGTCGTTCGACATGATGGCAATGGCGTGAATGCCGTGCCCCCTGAGCTCGGCCAGGTCGCGCACCAGGCGCGGACGGATCGCCTTCACGTAGGGACAATGGTTGCAGATGAACATCACCAGCAGGCCGTTCGACCCCATCGCGTCCGTCAGCGTCCACGTCTTGCCGTCGACGCCGGGCAGGCTGAAATCAGGGGCTTTCCAGCCAAAATCGCATACGGGGGTGGTAAGGGAAACCATGACGTGCTCCGCAGAATTTCAGGTCAACCCCTGCATAATAGCAACGATGTCTACGCCACGTTTTTATCTCGATCAGCCGCTCGCCCCGGGCGCCCGTTTCAGCCTGCCGCCCGGCCCGGCGCGCCACGCCGCGCGTGCGCTACGGCTGGCGGAGGGCGATGCGATCACCCTGTTCAACGGCCGCGGCGGCGAGTTCGCCGCACGCATCGAGCGCATCCACAAGGACGAGGTGGCGGTTGCAATCACCGGATTTGCCGATACCGAACGCGAATCGCGTCTGCGCGTGATGCTGGCGCAGGGCATTTCGAGCGGCGAGCGCATGGACTACACGCTGCAGAAAGCGGTCGAACTGGGGGTGACGGCGATCCAGCCGATCTCCGCCCGCCGCAGCGTGGTCAAGCTGGCGGGCGAGCGCGCTGGCAAACGGGTAGTCCACTGGCAAGGCGTGGTGGCCAGCGCCTGCGAGCAGTGCGGACGCAACCAGGTCCCCGTGGTGGCGCCGCCGCTGTCGCTGGCGCACTGGCTCGGACAGCAACAAGGCGGGCGGCTGCTGTTCCTGTCGCCGCTGGCCGAGGCGAGGC
>JBAVWB010000018.1:0-11496 GCA_049697615.1 Thiobacillus sp.
CGCCGACACTGCGCTGCGCCGCATGGGGCGGGATATCCGGCTGGCACTGCCCAACAGCGTGCGCGTCACCTCGGTGGGCAGCGTGGTTTATCTGGAGTTTCTCGCCACCCGCAGCGGCGGGCGCTACCGTGCGCAGGGTGACGGCAGTCCGGGCAACGACCATCTCGATTTCACCAAAAATGTTCCCGGCGACACCCACTTCGACGTGCTAGGGCCGGCCATCAATATGCAAGTCGGCGACCTGATCGCCGTGTATAACCTCGGCATTCCCAGCGCCGATGCCTGGGCGGGCGACACGCTCGCCGCCTATACCGGCGCCGCCACCAACGTGAACAATATCTCCATCACGCCGAAGCCGACCCCGCTGACCCCGACGTTTCCGCTGGCCTCGCCCAGCAACCGCTTCCAGGTCGTCGAAGGCCCGGTGAGCTATGTCTGCGATCCGGGCGCCGGCACGCTCACGCGCTACTGGGGCTATGCGCCCGCCGCCGCCCAGCCCACCGCGTTCGCCGCCACCACCCCGCGCGCGCTGCTGGCCACCCGCGTCAGCGCCTGCAGCTTCGACTACCAGCCCGGCGTCACCGAGCGCGGCGGCCTGGTCAGCATGACGCTGAGCCTGAGCCTGGCAGGCGAGACCATTCGCCTGCATGCCAATACCCAGGTGAGCAACCAGCCATGAACTGCGTGCCGCGCACAGAGTCCGGTTTCGTCCTGCCCACCGCGATCTTCCTGCTGGTGATCCTGGCCGCGCTGGCGACCTACATGGTGTCGCTGTCGCGCACCAGCCACCTCAGCAGCGCGCTGGACATTCAGGGCAGTCGTGCCTACCAGGCGGCACGGGCCGGCATCGAGTGGGCAGCGTGGCAGGTGGTCGACCCGCAAACCCAGCCGCCGATCAGTACCACACCGTGCCCGGCCGACACCACGCTGACCCTCACCGGTACGCTCGCCGCCTTTAAAGTGGACGTCACCTGCATTCGCACCCCCGCGACCGATGGGGCCGATGCGGTCGCGATCTACCAGGTCACGTCGACCGCGACGTCCGGTGCCATCGGCGAGGTGGATCGTGTCGAGCGGCAGGTTCAGGCGAGTTTTTCGAAATGATGACGTCCCACATCATGCCAAGTACTAAGAGATGCTTCGTGAAATGGAAACTGACAGCCGTAATTTCACGCTTCAGTATGTGGGGAGATTGAATATGTTGAAACGTATTCTGGTTTGTGTGCTGGTTTTTCTTGTTCCAGGCGTGGCGGTTGCGGCCTGTGGTTCGATTCCGGCCAGTTATCCCGTGTTGTCAGGCAATAAGCTTGAGGTAGGTAAGGATTCCACGGTTAACAACGGCACGTCCACCAGCAACATCAACGGTGGCGAGAATTATGGCGGAACGCTCGATGCCATACACCCTGGTAACGGTGCTGTGATCAGTGTGAGCTCAAGTTACCCAAGCCTGGATCCGGCCACCTTCCCTGCCACTGGAAGCACCGACACCAGCGCCACGACAGTGGCAGCAGGCTCGTATGACGATGTCTCAGTGGCCAACTCGTCCACCACGAGCTTTTCAGGGGGTTCTTACTATATCGACAAGCTGGATATCGGAAAATCGGCTACGGTCAATTTGGCGGCAGGTAGTTATTTCATCAAGACCCTGTCTTTGGGGGAGGTATCCAGGATTGTGGTGTCCCCTTCCGGGACGGTGCGTCTTTACATCGGCAGCGAAGCCACCCTGGATAAGAGCACCTTGATCAACGCTGCCGGTGCGGTGGCTGACTTGCAGGTGTTTTTTTACCCGGGAGCTGATTGGGACGCAGACAACAATGTGACGTTCGTCGGGGTCGTTTATGCGCCGGGGACAAGTTCAAAAATTGAGTTTGGCAAGGACGCCAGTATCCAGGGCGCGCTCGTCACGGCGGGGGAGGTCAAACTTGGTAAGGACGCAAACCTCATTTTCAGTGCCGCAGATCAGGCCGCAGCAGGCGGCGTGAACACCTGTGTTGCGTCTGCTGCCCCCGGCAGTTTCAATGCTTTCGAAACCAGTACCGCGGCCGGCGCAACTTCCGGCGTCATCAAGACAAAAGTTGCAGGCAGCGCGTTTGGGCTGGATGTGGTTGCGGTCAGCGGCGGCGCCCAGGCAAGCGCTTTTTCCGACACGGTTAAAGTTGAATTGGTGGGCAACACCACAACCGGCATCGGCCTGGACGCCAACAACTGCCCCACAAGCTTCACCCTGCTGCAGACCATTGCTTCCGCCAACATCGCCAATGGCCGCTCTACCGTCAATTTTGCAGCGGTCAGCGATGCCTGGAGAGATGTGCGGGTGAGGATCAGTTATCCCACCAGTTCACCGACTTCGACTTCCTGCTCGACTGATAATTTTGCCATCCGGCCGGCGAGTTTTGGCAGCGTGACGGCGAGCGACGCCGACAGCCTAACCGCCGGTACTGCCCGCACACTCGTCAACAACACCGCGGTGAGCGGTAACGACGTGCACCGGGCCGGCCGGCCGTTCCGCATTGCGGCGACGGCATTGAACGCCGCCGGCGCCGCCACCTCGAACTATGCCGGAACGCCCGTGGCCAGCCTGACTGCGTGCGTGCTGCCCGTCGCCGGCTGTACGCTCGGCGCGCTTACAACCGGCACCTGGTTGGCCGCCTCCGGCACGGTGACGACTGACGAAGCCGGCTATTCGGAAGTCGGCGCCTTCGCCATGAAACTGGTGGACGCCGGCTTCGCGGCGGCGGATGCCGACGGCTCCAGCGCAGCCGAAATGACGATCGAGTCGGCGGCCTTCAGCGTCGGCCGCTTCGTTCCCGATCATTTTGATCTGACGACGGCCAGCACGCCCGTTTTCAAGACCTTCAACGACACCAGCTGTGCCATACGCTCATTCACCTACGTCGGGCAGCCCTTCGGTTACCTCACGTTGCCGGAAGCCACGATCACAGCGAAGAATGCAGCGGGCGCAACCACGGCCAACTACTCGGGAACACTGTGGAAGCTGGCCGCCTCCGACGCCACGCAAACGTATGCGGATGCAGACGTCAGCCGTACGCTGGACACCGGCCTGGTGGGGACGCCCGTCCTCACCGAAACCGGAAGCGGCGCGGGCACGTTGAAGGCCAGCGCAGCGGATGTGGTGGCGTACGTTCGCACCACGCCGGTCGCGCCTTTCATGTCGGCAATCACGCTTTCGATGAGTGTGCGCGACAGCACCGAAAATGGCGAGCCCGGCAATGGTGTCATCGACACGGCGACCCCTGCGCAGTTTTCAAATATTGCCTTTGACGTTGTCCCCGGCAATGAAATCCGCTTCGGGCGGCTGGTTCTGTCCAATGCCCATGGCTCGGAACTGCTCGGCCTGCCGGTGCCGATCGAAACCCAATACTGGAACGGCAGCGGATTTGTTCGGAATTCGGCGGATTTCTGCACCCAGCTTGCCGCCGCCAATGTGTCGCTGTCCAACTGGCAGCGTGATCTCGATGCCTGCGAGACCTCGGTGTCGCTGTCCGGCCGTTTCAACGCCGGCCGGGGCAACCTCAAGCTTTCCAAGCCGGGTGAGGACAATACCGGCAGCGTCGATCTCACGCTTCAGCTGGATGCCACCGCCACCGGCAGCAGTTGTGTCGGCGGCGTGGCGACTCCCGCTGTGGCAGCGTCGAAGAGCTGGCTGCAAGGGCGCGGGAGCAGTGGCGCGTACGATCAGGACCCCGCAGCACGGGCTAGCTTCGGCCTGTATCGCGGCAGCAAATCATTGATCTATCTGCGCGAGGTGCATTGACCCGGATGCACCTACCGGCGCGTCCTCGCGAATATTCTGATTGCATTGAAGATTTTGCCCGGAGGGTCGTAAAACACCCATGGCGGGCCTGCGCAAACCCCCTTTTTCAGCGGAGTTTTGTGCAAATAACACGTGAATTGATGAGAAATCTGGTTAAATCCTCCGACAACAATGGCTTATTTGTTTAAGTTCAGAAAAATTATCAGGTTTGAGATATGCGGTTTTTCCGCCGAGTAAGCGAACACGGGCTCACAGCCTATTTGCGTCTTCCGGACCGCATCGCCTACGCGTGCGTCGACCGCAGGGTGGCCGTGCCCAAGCTGCTCGCCGTCGGGGAGATCCCGGTCAACGGGGAAAACTGGAAAGAGGCCCTTTCCCGGCTGCCTGGCAAGGGGCCGGCCAGCCTGGTATTGCGTCCGTCCGACTACAAGCTGCGCCTGCTTGATGCGCCGAATGTGCCGGCCGACGAGGTCAAGTCTGCGGTGCGCTGGCAGATTCAGGACATGCTCGATTTTCACGCCAACGACGGTACGGTGGACGTGCTGGAAGTTCCGCATCCCGAGCACCTGAGTCATGTGCGACAGATTTTTGCGGTGGCGGCAAAAAACAGCCTGCTCGCAGAGGAGGCTGTGCTGGCTTCCAACGCGGGCCTGAATCTCGGCATCATCGACATCATGGAAACCGCCCAGCGCAACCTGGCCATCCGGCTGGAATCCCCGGGTCGGGCCATGGCGCTTTTCTCCTTCATTGAAACCGGCGGCTTGCTGACGCTGACGCTGGACGGCGAATTGTGCGTGGCGCGCACCCTGGGCGTGAACCAGGCGCTGCTGGAAGGCGAGGGCAGGGAGGACGCCCTTGAGCGGATGACACTTGAAATCCAGCGCACCCTGGATCATTTCGATCGCCAGTTCGGCGGAATTCCGGTTGACCGCCTGTTGCTCGTCCCGATGAAGAACGTCGAACAGTTGCGTGATGGTCTGGCCCGGAATTTTGCCATCAAGGTCGAGGTGCTGAAGCTTGCGGATGCACTGGACGTCTCGGGGTTCCCGGACGCGGATAGCCTGCCGCTGGCTTGTTTTCATGCCATCGGCGCCGCATTGCGGATGGAAGACACCAAGCCATGAGCCAGCAGATCAATCTTGTCAGCCCGCTGCTGCTGAAGAAGCGTTATGTATTTGGCTTGCGCGAAATGGGCCTGGCCGTGGGCTTGGTGCTGGTGTGTGCGCTGGCCTGGGCGGGCTATCTGTATTATCAGGCCGGCGTGCTTGAGGCCCGGGCCGTGCTGATCGAGGCCCGCCAGGCCGAGGCACAACAGGCGCTGGACGAACTGATCGTCGCCGCCACCCGGCCTGTGAGTGCGCTGCTGACCGAGCGGGTCAAGGCCACGCAGGCGCAGGTGGCGCAACGCGAAGCGCTGTTGGCATCGGTCGGCCAAACCATCGAACAGACTTCAACGGGTTTTTCTCCCGGCTTGCGTGCGCTCGCGCATGGCGGCACGGAAGGCGTCTGGCTGAATGGATTTACGCTCTCGCCGGGCTATGTCGCGCTCAAGGGGGCGGCCCTGAACGCAGGCTTGCTGACGGCGTATATCGACCGGCTCGCCATGCAGGCGCCCTTCGAGGGCATGCAGTTTAGCGGCATGAGTGCCGTGCAGGCCCCATCCACAGGCGAGCGTGCAAGCCAAACGACAGCGCTGCCCGACCACGTCGATTTCGACTTGTACTCGGGCAGCCCGGATAAGGCGACGGCGCAGGGGGGATCTCATGGCCAGTGAGAAGTTGCGCGAGATCGCTGAGCGGATCGGCATGATGAGCCTGCGGGAGCGCGTGTTCATTTTCGCGGCGTCGGTGCTGGTGACGCTTGCCCTGGTGCAAACCCTGCTGATCGATGCGGGCCAGCTCGGCATACAGCAGGCGAACGCTCGCGTGCAGGCTGCCGAGGAGTCGCTGGTTCAAATCGGGCAGCAGCGGCAACAACTCGAGCGCGAGGCCGATCGCAATCCGGATCGGGCGGCACGGGAAACGCTCGCCGCGCAGGAAGCGCGACTGGCGGCGCTGAATGCCGAACTGGACCAGCTTCAGCGTTCGCTGATTCCGCCCGAGCGCATGAACCAGGTATTGAAGAATGTGGTGCAGGAGCAGCGCGGTATCCGCATTGTCGGATTCAAAACGCTGAACCCGCAGCCGGTCGCCTTGCCTGACGCTGCCGAGGGCGCCCCGCCCGGATTTTATCGGCACGGTTTCGAAGTCAAGGTGAGCGGGCGATATTCCGATCTGGTCGCGTATCTTGAACGGCTGGAAGCGTTGCCCTGGCGTCTGAACTGGATCGAGGCGTCGCTCGATGCGGCCGCGCGTCCGATGCTGACGCTCACCCTGACCGTACACACCTTGAGCCTGGAGGAAACATGGCTGCGCGTTTGATGGTGTGGGCCTTGGCCGCACTTCTGTCCACGCCGCTGGCCGCCGCTTCGCTGCCGGACCCCACTGCGCTGCCGGCATTCCGGGAAAGTCCGGGTGCCGATGGCTCGCATGAGGCGGCTGCTCTGGCCTGGGTGAGCGTGAGCGCGAACGGACGCCACTCGATTGCCTGGTATAACGGCACCACGGTCAAGGTGGGCGACGCGGTGGAAGGGGGACGGGTGGCCGCTATCCATGAAGATCACATTGTCCTTTCCGGCAAGGGTGGACGCCGTGCGGTCTACCTGCTCGATCAAGCATTCCGTACAAAGCCGCAAGCGCAACCCGGCCCGTCCGGGAAAAACAGGAATTGAACATGCATAAACATATTGTCTTGGCTGTATTGGTATTGACCGGCTGTGCCAGTCCATTCGGCAAGGAGGGCAGGGATGCGCTGAATACCGCGCTGGAAACGCCCACCCCCCAGCCGGTGCCGATTACTGCGCCGCCGGCTGCCGTGCAACAGGCCGTGATGGACGCGGTGCGCGCAGCGCCCCCCGTTGCGTCAAAACCCGTTAGCGCCGAACCCCGCTTCAGCCTGACGGTGAACAACGCCAAGGCCTCCGAAGTGTTCATGGGCATGGTGACCGGCACGCCCTACAGCATGCTGGTGCATCCGGATGTCACCGGCACCCTGACCCTCAACCTGAAAAACGTGACGGTGCCCGAGGCGATGGAAGCGGTGCGCGCGCTGTACGGCTACGAATACGAAGTCCAGGGCAAGCGCATCATCGTGCCGTCGCCCGCCATGCAAATGCGCATCTATCATCTGAACTCCCTGGCGATGCAGCGCAAGGGCATGTCGGACATGCGCGTGGTGTCCGGTTCGGTCAGCGCGGGCGGCGGCAGCAGCAGCGGTAGCGGGTCGGCATCCGGCAGCGCATCCAAATCGCTGGAAACCAGCAGCGTGCAAACGTCGACCGACTCAAATTACTGGGAGGAAATCGGTACCTCCCTGAAGGCGCTGGTTGGCGAGGCGGGCAGCGTGGTGGTGAGCCGGCAATCCGGCATCGTCATTGTGAAAGCGGCGCCCGCCAGCCTGTACATGGTGGAAAAGTATTTGCGCGCCTCGGAGCTGGTGAGCGCCCGCCAGGTGATGCTGGAAGCCAAAATTCTGGAAGTGCAGTTGAATGACGGCTTTCAGTCCGGAATCAACTGGGCGTCACTGCAACGTGACGGCAAGCTGGCGATCGGGGTGAACGGTCTCAATCCTGACGGTACGCCGCCGATCAACCTGGGGGGAACGGTGGCGCAAATGCTGGGCGGCCTCGTTCCCGGCCCGACCGGCAGCTTGTTTGGCCTGGCTTTCAATGATGGGGATTTCGGCGCCGTCATCAATCTGATCAAGAGTCAGGGATCGGTACACGTGCTGTCCAGCCCGCGCATCGCCACCATCAACAACCAGAAGGCGGTGCTCAAGGTGGGAACGGACGACTTTTTCGTCACCGAAGTCACCGGAGGCACGGCGGCGGCGGTGGGCGTTCCGGCCACGCCGCCCACGGTTGTGGTGCAGCCTTTCTTTTCAGGCATTGCGCTGGATGTGACCCCGCAAATCGACGACAAGGACAACATCACGCTGCATGTTCGACCTTCAGTCAGCAACGTCACGGAAAAACAGAAACAAATCAGCCTGGGAGATCTGGGCAACTACGTGCTGCCGCTGGCATCCAGCAGCATTTCAGAAACCGACAGCGTGGTGCGCCTCAAGGATGGCCACATCGTCGCCATTGGCGGTCTGATGAGCCAAACCTTCGACGACAGCAAGAATCGCATCCCGCTGCTCGGCGACATCCCCGTTCTGGGACAGCTCTTTGGCAACACCAGTCAGGCCAGCCAGAAGCGCGAACTGGTGGTGCTGATCAAGACCACGCTGATCCGCGACAACCAGGACTGGAGCCGCGATATGGAGGCCACCCAGCGTCGTTTCCGGGACTACGAGTTGCCGCAGTCCCAGCCATGATCTATTGGTGGGAGCACTTCGGCCTGCGCGAGCCGCCGTTTGGCCTGACTCCCGACACCAGTTTTTTCTTCCCCGCCCTGCCGCACCAGGAAGCCCATGAAACCCTGCTTTATGCGCTGAGCGCTGGCGAAGGCTTTCTGGTGGTGGAAGGCGAGGTCGGCACCGGTAAAACCCTGTTGCTGCGCCGTTTGTTGAATGGCTTGCCGGAACGCTGGCAGGCCGCATTCGTGCCCAATCCGGGGCTCGATCCGCGCGGGCTGTATGCAGCGATTGCAAACGAGTTCGGGGTGCCGTCCGACGGCAGCAGGGAAGATTTGCTGCACCGTCTGGAGCGGCATTTCATTGCCCTGGCGCAGCAGGACCGGCAGCCGGTTGTGCTGGTCGACGAGGCGCAGGCGCTGCCTGCCGATACGCTCGAAGCGGTGCGCCTGCTCACCAATCTGGAAACCGAAAAGCGCAAATTGCTGCAGGTCGTGCTGTTCGGCCAGCCCGAGTTGATGGCCCGGCTGCGCGAAAAAAACACCCGGCAAATCCTGACCCGCATCAGCTTTCATGCCAGTCTGCGGCCGTTCGATCGCCACGAGGTGGCGGCCTACGTGCAGCATCGCCTCAAAGTGGCGGGGCGGGACGGGGCGCTATTCACCTGGTGGGCAGAGCGCGCGCTGTGGCGCGTTTCCCGCGGTTTGCCACGGCTGGTGAACATCATCGGCGCCAAGGCCATGATGCTGGCCTACGGCCGGGGCGCGAAAAAGGTCACCCGCCGTGACGTGAAGGGGGCGGCGCGCGACACGCTCGCCGCCCGCAAGGGCGCGTCGATTGCAATGCTGGCCTGGGGGCTGGCCTTGCTGGGGCTGACGGCTGCCGCCGCCGCCAGCTGGCGTTTACTGGGATAAGTCTGGGAAAAAACAGGATGAGCGTGATCAACCAGATGTTGCGGGAACTCGATGCGCGGGGCGCCGCCTCGTCCGATTTGCCTGCTGCGCCAACGGCGCCGGTTAGCGCAACGCGTCGCCCGGCCGGGCTGATTCTGGGAGGACTGGGGATGCTGGCGGCAGGGGTTGCGGTCATCTATTGGATGCTGCCGGCTGCGCCAAACAGGGTCGACACGCCAGCCGACACCCCGATTGCGCGGCAGGAACCCGCAGCCACGCCTGTTGCCAAGGTGCCCGCCCACGTGGCGCCCGCTATTCAAGCCGCGCCGATGATGCAGGACGCGCCGCAAGAAGCGGCTGTTGCCGCCCGCCCTGTTGAGCCCACCATTGCGGCGCTTGAGCAAGCTCAGGTGGCCATGCCGGTTCCCAAAGCGGTGCAGGCAGAACGGCCGCTGCCTGTTGCGTCCAAGCATTTGATCCCGGTTCAATCCCTTGTTCCGCCCGCGGCGCAGGCGGGACCCGCCGTTGTCAAAAAATTGACCGAACTGTCGCCCGAGGCCGACGCGCAGCAGCATTTCGACGACGCCCAGACGCTGCGCCGCGCCGGCAAATTCGATGAAGCGATCGTCAAGTACCGCCAGGCACTGGCGCGCAATCAGGGAATGACGAATGCCCGAATCCAACTTGCAAGGCTGTTGCAGGAGAGGGGGCAGGCCGACGCGGCGCTGTCGCTCCTGAAGGCGGGTTTTGGGCTGCGGGCAGACGATGGACTGGCGATCGCGATCGGGCGCCTGCTGGCGGATCTGGGGCAACGAGACGAGGCGCTGGACTGGCTGGCGCGCGGTCAGGCTGGCTTGCGCCCTGCAGATCATGCCTTGATGGGGGCCTTGTTGTCGCAGGCTCAGAATCATGGAGAGGCGGGCCGGGCTTACCAGCGTGCGCTGGCTGCCGATCCCAGCCAGGGCGGCTGGTTGCTGGGACTGGGGCTGGCGCTCGAAGCACAGGGGCTGATGGAAGAAGCGCGGACGGCGTATCGGAACGCGCTGGAACGCGGGCAATTCAAGCCCGAGGTCATCCGGTTTTTGCGCGAGCGCAGCGGCTTGCCCGCGTCTTGAGGCGCACCACATGCCATGTTTTCTGCATGGCCTGTGGTTATTTAACAACGCAACCTCCCCGCAACAGAAGAAATTCAATAGATGGTGGTTTTCTTTTGCCGTTTTGCTAGAATCCGCGCGTCGGCTGGATTAAAAGTCCCGGACCGATCTCTGGTGTGGGTTTAATATCGTAAATTAAGGGAAATCAAATGAAATATTCCGTCCTCCTGGCTGCTCTGCTGGCTGTTTCCATGACCGCTTGTGGTCAAAAAGAAGAAGCTGCTGCGCCTGCTGAAGCGCCTGCTGCTGAAGCCGCTGCTCCGATGGAAGCTGCGCCTGCTGAAGCTGCACCCGCTGAAGCTGCACCCGCTGAAGCTGCACCGGCTGACGCTGCTGCGCCTGCTGACGCTGCTGCTCCGGCTGCTACTCCTGCCCAGTAATTCCGGGTCCAGGAACGAAAAACCGGCCTTTGGGCCGGTTTTTTTTCGTCTGCGATTTGCAGCAGCACATGTGTTATCGGCCTAGAAATTTATCCAGCCGGGCAATGCCCTCAACCAGGCGCGGAAGGGGCTGCGTATAGGCGATGCGCAGATAACGTTGTGGCTGGTGCTGGCCAAAATCGAGGCCGGGGGTCACCGCCACCCCCGCCTGTTCCAGCAGGGCCTGGGCAAAGTGGAAGCTGTCGTCGGTGTGCGCGCTGCAGTCGGCATACAGATAAAACGCCCCGTGCGGCTGGATGGGAATGACGAAGCCGCGTTGGCGCAGCGCGGGCAGCAGAAAGTCGCGGCGATCGCGCAATTCGGCTTTGCGGGCCTCAAGTTCATTGAGGGTGGCGGGCGAGAACGCCGCCAGCGCTGCGTGCTGTGCCGGGGTGGGCGCAGCCAGGAACAGGTTTTGCGCCAGCCGTTCCAGGTCCGGCATGGCCCAGGCCGGTGCAACCAGCCAGCCCAGCCGCCAGCCGGTCATCTGGAAATATTTCGAGAAACTGTTGATCACGAACACATCGTCCCAGCGCGCGGCGCTGTGCTCGGTGCTGTCGTAGGTCAGCGCCAGGTAAATCTCGTCGACGATCAGGGCCACACCTCGATCGGCACACCAGTCATGGATGCGCGCGAGTTCGCCGGGTGAAATCGACGTGCCGGTGGGGTTGGAGGGGCTGGCGATCAGCACGGCGCGGGTGGCGGGCGTGGCGTGGCGTTCGATCAGTTCGAGCGTGAGCTGAAAGCCGCTGCCGGCGTCGACCGGGACGCTGACCGCGCGCGCATCGCAGAAGCGGGCGAAATGGCGGTTGCAGGGGTAGCCGGGATCGGCCATCAGCACGTCGTCGCCCGGCCCGGCC
>JBAVWB010000019.1:0-15902 GCA_049697615.1 Thiobacillus sp.
ATCGTGTAGCTGGCGAAGGTGCGGATCTGCTCGAGCATGGCGTCCTGGTGCTTCCTCGCCCGCGCGGGGCGGGCTCCGATATGAAAAGGGCGAACCCGCTCGGGTTCGCCCTGGGAGACTGGCGGAGTGGACGGGACTCGAACCCGCGACCCCCGGCGTGACAGGCCGGTATTCTAACCAACTGAACTACCACTCCCTTGTACTGCAAAAAACCGTGCTGCCCAATATTTGACCGCTTGTTATTCTCGACCCTGCTGGTGGGTGCTGAGGGGTTCGAACCCCCGACATTCGCCTTGTAAGGGCGACGCTCTACCAGCTGAGCTAAGCACCCGACAAAGACCAAAATTGTACAACATTTTTTCCGGTCTTGCCAAATGCAAATTGTGTTTTTTATTAATTGATGGCGTCTTTCAGACCCTTGCCGGCGCGGAACTTCGGCACCTTGGCGGCCTTGATCTTGATGGCGGCGCCAGTGCGCGGGTTGCGCCCGGTGCGCGCGGCGCGCTTGCCGACGTAGAAGCTGCCGAAACCCACCAGCGTCACCATATCGCCCTTCTTCAACGCCTTCTTGACCGCTTCAACCGTTGCATCCAGCGCGCGACCGGCAGCAGCTTTGGAAATGTCAGCCGAGTCGGCGATGGCATCAATCAATTCGGATTTGTTCACGTGTTGTCCCCTTCACTCAAGTGGCACAGGAAAACCCTGTGGTCGCTTTTATAGCAACCCGCAAATCCTTGTGTCAAGCGGTTTCCCGGGCAGGTGCAAAAAAATCCCGCGACTGGCGCGGGATTCATGGAAGCCGTTCAAAAAATCTCAGTGCTTGATTGCCGCGGCCGTGGTTCCGCCTTCTTCTGGCACGGCGATTGCTGGCGTTTCCACCACGGGTTCATCCGGCAATGCCTCGGGCACACGTTCCAGCGCCAATTCAAGAACGTGCTCGATCCATTTGACCGGATGGATGTCGAGCTTGTTCTTGATGTTGTCCGGAATCTCGGTCAAGTCCTTGACGTTCTCCTGCGGGATCAGCACCGTCTTGATACCACCGCGGTGCGCGGCCAGCAGCTTTTCCTTCAGCCCGCCGATCGGCAACACTTCGCCTCGCAACGTGATCTCGCCGGTCATCGCCACGTCCGCACGCACCGGTATCCCGGTGAGGATCGACACCATCGAGGTGCAGATTGCGATACCGGCTGACGGACCATCCTTCGGCGTTGCGCCTTCCGGCAGGTGGATGTGGATGTCGCGCTTCTGGTAGAAGTCGTCCGGGATCCCAAGCTTGCGTGCACGCGAACGCACCACGGACAGTGCAGCCTGGATGGATTCCTGCATCACCTCGCCAAGCTTGCCAGTCGTGGTCATCTTGCCACGCCCGGGCAGCGAGACGGCCTCGATGGTCAGCAGTTCGCCGCCCACCTCGGTCCAAGCCAGACCCGTGACCTGCCCCACCTGGTTGTTCTGTTCGGCAACGCCGAAACTGAAACGCTTCACGCCGAGATATTTCTCCAGATTGCGCGACGTCACCGATATCTTGGTGGGCTTCTTTTTCAGCAGCAATGCCTTGACGGCCTTGCGGCAGATCTTGGAAACCTCGCGTTCGAGGCTGCGCACGCCGGCTTCGCGAGTGTAGTAACGCACGATGTCACGGATGGCCGATTCGGCAATCGCAAGCTCGCCTTCCTTGATGCCATTGACCTTGAGCTGCTTGGGCACCAGGTAGCGCATCGCGATGTTGATTTTCTCATCCTCGGTGTAACCCGACAGGCGGATCACTTCCATCCGGTCCAGCAGAGGCGCGGGCAGATTGAGCGAGTTGGCCGTGGCCACGAACATGACGTCGGACAGGTCGTATTCGACCTCGATGTAATGGTCCTGGAAGGTGTGGTTCTGCTCGGGATCAAGCACTTCCAGCAGCGCCGACGACGGATCGCCGCGGAAATCCTGGCCCATCTTGTCGACTTCGTCGAGCAGGAACAGCGGGTTTCTTACCCCGACCTTGGTCAGGCTTTGCAGGATCTTGCCCGGCATCGAACCGATGTAGGTGCGGCGGTGGCCGCGAATCTCGGATTCGTCGCGCACGCCGCCCAGCGCCATGCGCACGAACTTGCGGTTGGTTGCACGCGCGATCGACTGGCCGAGCGAGGTCTTGCCGACGCCGGGTGGCCCCACCAGGCACAGGATCGGCGCCTTGACCTTGTCGACGCGCTGCTGCACGGCGAGGTACTCGAGGATGCGTTCCTTGACCTTGTCGAGGCCGTAGTGATCCTCGTCGAGCACGCGCTCGGCCTTCACCAGATCCTTGCTGATCTTGGTTTTCTTCTTCCACGGCAGGCCGACCATGGCCTCGATGTAGCTGCGGATCACGGTGGCTTCGGCCGACATCGGCGACATCATGCGCAGCTTTTTCAGCTCGCCCATGGCCTTGGCTTCGGCTTCCTTGGACATGCTGGCCTGCTTGATGCGGCTTTCCAGTTCCTCCAGCTCGGCGCCTTCCTCGATGTCGCCGAGTTCCTTCTGGATCGCCTTGACCTGTTCGTTCAGGTAATACTCGCGCTGGCTCTTCTCCATCTGCCGCTTGACGCGGCCGCGGATGCGCTTTTCCACCTGCAGGATGTCGAGTTCGCCTTCCAGCAGGCCGAGCAGATGCTCCAGGCGCTTGTTGACGCCGATCATCTCCAGCACTTCCTGCTTCTGTTCCAGCTTCAGCGGCAGGTGCGCGACGATGGTGTCGGCCAGGCGGCCGCCTTCGTCGATACCCGACAGCGAAGTCAGGATTTCCGGCGGAATTTTCTTGTTCAGTTTGACGTACTGGTCGAACTGCGTCAGCAGGGCGCGACGCATGGCTTCCACCTCAACCAGTTCCTCGCCCTCGGCGGGCAGGATTTCGGCGCGTGCGGTGAGATGGGTGCCGACATCGGTCACGTCCAGTACACGGGCGCGCTGATTGCCCTCCACCAGCACCTTGACGGTGCCATCGGGGAGTTTCAGCATCTGCAGGACAGTGGCCACGCTGCCGGTGTCGTACAGGTCTCCCGGTGTGGGATCGTCCTGTGCGGCGGTCTTCTGCGCGACCAGCAGGATGCTCTTGCCGGACTCCATCGAGGTTTCCAGCGCCTTGATCGATTTGGGGCGGCCGACGAACAGCGGGATGACCATGTGGGGAAACACCACCACGTCCCTAAGCGGCAACAGCGGCAGATCAACCTGTTCCTTGGATATGTTGTCGCTCATCATGATTTCCTGGTAAATGTTAAGGAAAGGATGCGCGGCATTTCAACCACGCTCATCCACAATTGGGGGGCATAGTTTGGAATTCAAGATGGCTGACAGGTTCCCTATCAGCCATTCTGTTTCAGGCGCCGGCAGCCAGCGGCTGGTCGCCTTGATCGGAGTAAATCAGCAAGGGTTTGCCGTCGCCGCTGATCAGGCCGTTGTCCACCACCACTTTACTGACGCCTTTGAGGGAGGGCAGGTCGTACATGGTATCCAGCAGGGCATGCTCGATGATCGAGCGCAGGCCGCGCGCACCGGTGCGGCGCGCCAGTGCGCGCTTGGCGATGGCGTTGAGCGCATCCTCGCGGAATTCGAGCTCGACCCCTTCCATCTTGAACAGCTTGGCGAACTGCTTGGTCAGCGCGTTCTTCGGCTCGGTCAGGATCTGCACCAGGGCCGCCTCGTCGAGCTCGTCGAGCGTCGTAACCACCGGCAAACGTCCGACAAATTCGGGGATCAGCCCGTATTTGATGAGATCTTCGGGTTCGACCTGATGCAGCAACTCGACGTCGCGCTTGGTATCGTCTACGTTCTTGACCTGCGCGCCGAAGCCGATGCCGCCCTTTTCGGTGCGGCCGCGGATGACTTTTTCCAGCCCGCTGAAGGCGCCGCCGCAAATGAACAGGATGTTGCTGGTGTCGACCTGGACGAATTCCTGATTCGGATGCTTGCGCCCGCCCTGCGGCGGAACCGAGGCGGTGGTGCCTTCGATCAGCTTCAGCAGTGCCTGTTGCACGCCTTCGCCTGACACGTCGCGGGTAATCGAGGGGTTGTCTGATTTGCGCGAAACCTTGTCGATTTCATCGATGTAGACAATGCCCTGCTTGGCCTTGTCGACGTCGTAGTCGCATTTCTGCAGCAGTTTCTGGATGATGTTTTCGACGTCCTCGCCCACATATCCGGCTTCGGTCAGGGTGGTGGCATCGGCGATCACGAAAGGCACGTTCAGCAGGCGCGCCAGCGTTTGCGCGAGCAGGGTCTTCCCCGAGCCGGTGGGGCCGATCAGCAGGATGTTGCTCTTGGCCAGTTCGACATCGCCGCTGCTGGCGTTGCTGCGCAGACGCTTGTAGTGGTTGTAGACGGCAACCGACAGCGCCTTTTTAGCCTGTACCTGGCCGATCACGTACTGGCCGAGAATGTCGCTGATTTCATGCGGCGTGGGCAGATCCGAGCCGGTGCCCTTCTGGGTATCAGCCTGCTGGATTTCCTCGCGGATGATGTCGTTGCACAACTCGACGCATTCATCGCAGATGAACACCGACGGCCCAGCAATCAGCTTGCGCACTTCGTGCTGGCTCTTGCCACAGAAGGAGCAATAAAGAAGTTTGTCGCCCGAGCCTTTGTCTGCCATGCCAGTTCCTTGCTTAATTGCCTGATGCTTCGATGCGGCTGGTCAGCACCTTGTCGACCAACCCGTAGTTCACCGCTTCGTCCGAGCTCATGAAGTTGTCGCGATCGGTATCGCGATCGATCACTTCCATGCTCTGCCCAGTGTGCTTGGCCAGCATCTCGTTGAGGCGCGCTTTCAAATAGAGGATTTCCTTGGCGTGGATGGCAATGTCCGACGCCTGGCCCTGAAAACCGCCCAGCGGCTGATGGATCATCACCCGCGAGTTGGGCAGGCAGAAACGCTTGCCATGGGCGCCCGCGGTCAGCAGGAACGCGCCCATGCTGGCCGCCTGGCCGATGCACAGGGTGGAGACGTCCGGCTTGATGAACTGCATGGTGTCGTAGATCGCCAAGCCGGCCGAGACCGATCCGCCGGGCGAGTTGATGTAGAAGTAGATGTCCTTGTCGGGGTTTTCCGACTCCAGGAACAGCATCTGCGCGACCACCAGGTTGGCCGTCGCGTCGTTCACCGGCCCCACCAGGAAAATGACCCGTTCCTTGAGCAGGCGCGAGTAGATGTCGTAGGCACGCTCGCCACGGCCGCTTTGCTCGACGACCATGGGGACCAGCCCCAGACCCTGGGGCTCGAAGGAATTTCTTTCAAAATCAATGTGCATCAGGCACGTCCCATCAGTTCTTCAAAGGAGGTTTTCACGTCTTCCACTTGGGCCTGACCTGCAACCCATGCTACCACATTCTCTTCCAGCGCCAGGGACTCGATCTCATGCATCCGGTCCGGACTCTGGTAGTACCACTGCACCACCTGTTCGGGGTCCTCGTAGCTCTGCGCCTGCTCGGCAATCAGGGCCCGGATCTGCTCGGGCTGCGCCGTGAGTTTGTTCGCCTGAACGATCTCCGCCAGGATCAGGCCCAGGCGGACGCGGCGTTCAGCCTGTCCAGTAAACATATCGGCGGAAAGCTTCATGGTCTGAACCCCACGCGACTGCATATCTGCTTCCGTCATTTTCATCAGGCGCTCGGTTTCCATCGCCACCAGGCTCTGCGGCAGGCCCAGCGTGCTTTTCTGGATCAGCATATCCATGGCCTGCTCTTTCAGCTTCGTCTGCACGCGGCGTTTGACCTCGAGCTCCAGATTGGCCTTCACTTCAGTCTTGAGCCGCTCCACATCCCCGTCTTCGACACCCAGCGCCTTGGCGAATTCCGCGTCCACCGCCGGCAGCGCAGGCGCCTTCACATCCTTGACCTGAACCTCGAAATGCGCGGCCTTGCCGGCCAGCTCCTTGGCGCCATACTCGGCCGGGAAGGTCAGGTCGAAGCCCTTGCTGTCGCCGGCCTTGAGCCCGACCAGATTCTGTTCGAAATCCTTCAGCAGCCGGCCTTCGCCGATCACCGCGGCAAAGCCCTCGCCCTGGCCCCCTTCGAAGGGCACCCCGTCGACCGTGCCCTGGTAGTCGAACCTGACCAGATCGCCTTCCACTGCCGCCCGGTCGGTGGGCTCGAACGTGCGGCGCTGCTTCTGCAGCACTTCCAGCGTCTTCATGACATCGGCATCGCCCAGGTCCACGACCGGCCGGTTGATCTTGCCCGTGGAGAGGTCGTCGATCTTCACTTCAGGATAGACCTCAAAACTGGCACTGAACGTCATGACGGACGTGTCGGTCTGCCCCGCTTTCGGCTCGAAGCGCGGATAGCCCGCAATCTTCAGCTGATTCGCCTGCACCGCCTCGCCGAAGCGGGCCTGCAGGGTTTCGCCCAGGACTTCCTGGCGCACGCCAGGGCCATGCTGGCGCGCCACCGCGGAGAGCGGCGCCTTGCCGGGACGGAAACCATCCATCTTGACGTTGCGTGACAGACGCTTGAGGCGGCTCTGCACTTCGGTTTCCAGCTGGTCCATGGGCACGCTGATGTCCAGGCGGCGGACCAGTCCTTCGAGAACTTCAAGATTTGCTTGCATCAAAATACTTCCTGGCTGATTTGAGGATGGGTGTAAAGCAAAAAACCGATGGTGCGAAAGGGGGGACTCGAACCCCCACGCCTTGCGGCGCTGGAACCTAAAGCCATTCCGGCTTTTCACTTTGTCGTTGTGCTACAATTAGTTACAAAATTTCAGCCCGCTTTTCCGGGAAAATACGTGAAAAAACGGGCATCTGAGAAAAGCTCTAAAAAGAAGATTCTAACGTGAATGCCAAAACCCGGAAACCTGCCCGCAAAGTCCCCGATGGCACCAAGGCCGAGAAGAATATCTATAAACGGGGAGAGTGTAGCTACCAAGTCAAGATGATGTTTGGTGGCGATACCATCGTAGAAACCTTCGACACCTTGCCCGAGGCTCGTGCCTTCCGGGACAGCAAGAAAGCCGCCAGCGTTCTTGATCCGGACTTTAAACGGGTGCTGGAAAGTCGGATCAAGAAGACAGAGGCGGCCAGTTCCAACCTCGGTTGGCTGCTGGATAGGTATGAGGCCGAAGTCACGCCTGCGAAGAAAAGCGCGGTCTCCGAGAAATACAGAATCGGCAAGCTGAAGCGATACCATATCGCCTTGCGGAGCATCTACACGATCACTGCCGATGACGTATCCGAGTTTTTGGGGGACCTCAAGGCAGACGGGGTGGCCGCGCCTGGGCAGAGGAAATACTGCGCCCTCCTGTCTCACGTCTTCAACACGGCCGCCAAGCGCTGGCGGTTGAAGGTGAGCAACCCGATCGCCACTATGGAGCTGCCTGCTGCTGGCAAGGCCAGGGATCGTCGGCTGGAAAAGGGTGAGGCGGAAACCCTTCTCGCCGTGCTCGAAAAAGAAAATGCGTATGCAGCTGCCTATGCCCGCCTTGCCATCGAAACCGCCATGCGCCGGGGCGAGTTGCTGGGGCTGCTGTGGGATGACGTGAATCTGAAATCGAAGGTGGCGGAATTACGCGACACGAAAAACGGTGATGCCCGGCGCGTGCCGCTCTCCACGGCCGCCATCAAGGTCTTGCGCGCCCTTCCCAAACCGCACACGGGGCATGTCCTCCCCATTCACCCGTCTGCGCTGCGTGGGGCATGGGATCGCACCAAGGAAAAGACGGGGATCAAGGATCTGAGGATCCATGATCTGCGGCACGAAGCCACTTCACGCTTGTTTGAGAAAGGCGTGTTCGACAGCATGGAGGTGGCCAGCATCACCGGCCACAAGACCCTACAAATGCTCAAGCGTTACACGCACCTGCGGGCCGAGGATTTGGCGAAGAAGCTGGGGTGAAAAGATGTTGCGTCATGACCCGAGAGCACCACGAATGGCCTCCTTAACGTGCGGAGACACCTTGCTACTTTGCGACTTCAGAAGAGCGCGCGCCGCTTCTGGAAAGACCTTGCTCCAAAGAAACGTCAGCTCCGCGGTGTACACAAATTCCTCGTCTTCGCTTTGAATCTTTTTTAGCGCGGCCGCCAACGCTTCCCGAAACTTCTTTTCAAATCCATCCGAATCCTCAGCTTCCATTTCATTCCAGCGAATGGCGCTCTCGAGTGGCAAATATGCACCTTTGCCCTGACCTGCGATGACGCCGATACCGCGGTAAGCGAGGAGAAGCATGGCCTCCCGGGAGGTAGGCGCGCCAGTAGCAACATCTACAGGCAGCAAATACTGAGCTGGATCGAACGGCACAATGGTACTCCTTGTAGGGGCGCCGAAATGTCAGGCGTGAGCGTGGTTTTCGGGTTCGACGGAAAGCCTCATGCCCACCGAATTTAACACGGCCAGTAGGGTTTTGAGGGTTGGGTTCCCCTTGGGGGATAGCGAACGATAAAGCGCCTCGCGGCTAATACCTGCCTGCGAAGCAACCGCACCAAGCCCACCATAAGCCTCTGCAACGGCGCGAAGCGCAAGCAGCCCGGCTGCTCTGTTGTTGGGGTCGTCCAGCTCTTCCATCGCCGCTTTGAGATAGGCGATTGCAAGCTCGCGGTCTGCCCGTAATTCTTCGATTTCCGCCTCGTGATGAGAGACGGATGCAGCATGCGTCTTTCTCATGTGTTTCTCCGTTTCCAGTCCGACCAGTAGACTTTTGCCTGTTTGATGTCGCTTGATTGAGAGCCTTTGTCGCCTCCGCACAATAGCAGCACCAATTCGTTACCATGCCTGGCGCAGTAAAGTCTGTATCCGGCGCCTACGTCTATCCGCAATTCCAGGACACCTTCCCCCACCGCTTTGCAATCACCAAAAATGCCGGCCTCCAATCGCCGAATGCGTGTGCGCGCCGAAGCCTGGGCAATCTTGTCACGCATCGAAGCCAACCACCCCGCTACCGGGATACTGCCATCTTCGCGTTGGTATCGACGTACCTCAATCATTTCAAAATTGTAGTTTATAAATCACACGAATTCAAGCAACCTGCCGAGCCGCGCCTGTCGGCGTGGCAAGTCAAAGACAGGGCCTTCAGGGGGCGCCCTTCGGGCTTGTTCCGGCTGTCGCCGGGCTGCGATCGTGGCGGTCGTAGCCCAACACCCACGCCACCAGTTCGCGCAAGCGGTCACGGCCGCCATCGTCGAGCGCAGCGATGACACGGGCGACGGCCTGCGGATAAGTCTCGCCTGGAGCCGGGTCTATCTTGCGGGATCCTCCCGGCCAAGACTTCGACTGTAAGAGACGGCCGGCGGTGAGCAGAGCGGTGGCTTGCCGGTCGTTCATCAAACCGCCGCAGAAACCCCACCATGCGTCTGGCGGGGCATGTTCCAGGTCAATGCACTGGCGCGATCCGCTGCGGCAGCCAGGAGCTTTCTGGAGGCTCCTGAATAATCGTTGTCCTCGGCAATCTCGACGGCGTGTATGAGGTCGCGTAGGGCTTGCAGAACGACCGCGGGATCCTTGCGGTCCTCCTTGCCCATATCGGTTTGTTTGCTCATGCCGGCGCCATCTCTGCGAGCAATGCGCGGAGTGAGGCCCTGAATGCCGCCGGCGCATCCTGGACGGCCCGCGCGGCGTCCTCCAGCGAGATGGCGGTACCTTTCAGTTGCGTACCGTCGAACCGGTGATCAAGGCCGGCCAGCTTGGTCATGGGCTGGAAGTCCAATTCCCACCGGAAGCCGCCTTCGTTGACGCGGATCAGCGCCTCCCTCCCCTCCGGCGTCATCGCCAGATAACCCTTTCCGTAATCTGGATACCAGACCATTCCTGCGATTTCGACGGGGGCTGGTTGGTAATTCAGCGCCGCCTTCGCGGCCTCTTCCAGCGTGGCCGCCGTGCCTTGGTTGCGCGCCACGATGTAGGGGGATTTCTGGTCGTCTGGCGCGAGATGAATCACCCAGGCAAACTCCCAGCGATACCCAGCATCTGTGCGGCTAAGCGTTCGGATTTGCCCGCTGCCTCCCGGGGCGCGCGAGTGGTGATTGAGATCGTCGTGTCCGCTCTGCCAAATCCTGTACTCCCACTCTTCTCCTGCCAGCATCATGTTTTGGCGTTCGGCGCGGTCGGTAAAAATGCGGTTGGGATTGCTCATGTGTTTTGCTCCCTAATGTTGGTTTTCAAAACTGCCGGATTCGAAGATTCTGGAGCCCCGGCTTCCTGCTCCGGCGTTGGCTGGTGTCCTGCTTGCCCGCGCTGCCGTCTTTCGTGAGTTCCTTCGCCCTTGCGACGGGTTTAGCCGAGGCGAGGCAGGATGCAAGGGCGGGCGCGGAAGCCGCATGCGGAGCGGAGCCGAAGGCGAGCACCGAACGGGTGAGCACCCGGCGAAGCGCACCCTTGCAAGCCGCAGGCGCTCCTGACTTGACTTGGCTATGGTCGCGAATAAGGGAGAAGGGGCTCACGAAAGACGGTGTGGTTTGCGCGGGACGCACCGGCTGCGACGGTGCAGATTTGAAGGTTTTCGGCCAGCGCGTCGGCGGAGCCGTGGCGATGACATAACACGCAAGCCGCCAGGTGCGCAGCGTGGCGCCGGTGCCGAAGACACGGGCAAGAGGCACGCGAAGACCAAGCGGAGCGCGGAGAGGCCAGCGGGCAGAAGGGCGAGTCCCCGCAGGGGATAGACGGGCTTGCCCCGGCTACCCTGGCAGCACGCGGTGCCCGCAGGGCAGGCCCCTGGTTGGTAAGGATCTGCATGAATTCAGTATGCTGAGACCGCATCCCCAGCCCAAGGTAAAAACCGGCCATCACACAAAAAAAGTAAGTGCGATGAAACACAAACTCCCCTAGGCCGCCAAGCCTTTCAGGGGAACGCCTGAGCACGGAAACGCCAAGGCGCCACCGGCGCAGGATCGCCCCAAAGGCCACGACGTGCAGCGCGGGTCTGCTGCTCCAGCCGGATCAGTGAACGGTCGGTGAGATACTGGCGATAAGCCCAGGCCATGCCTCGACCGACCATTGCGGCGTTGATGTTCGCGCCCGCGACAAAGATGGTGCCCAGCTGGCGACCGTAACTATCTGCCCCAGCATCGGCCACGGTGACCACCCGGCGAAAAATCATGGCGGACAGCGCTTGCCGTGCGCGTGTCCCATAAGCCTGCCGGCGCTCCGGCGCATCGATCTGAGCCAGGCGGACGCGGACAGGGCGGTTTGCGACAAGGACATCCAGCGTATCGCCGTCCACGATGCGAACGACGGTGCCGGAAAAATCCGCGAGCGCGGCCGAGCTGACGGCCAGCAAGACAGCGACAAGTGCGGCGCGCATCGATCGTCAAGGATTTGATCGTTTACGCAGTAACCTGTATCGCCTTGTTGGCGACGGCCGCCAGCACCTCGCGGCAGGAGTTAACGCCGCTCGATTTCAGATCTTCCAGCAAGTGCAAATAACGACCGATGCTCAGTTCGTACCTGCCGCGCAACTCCCGGCCTGATGTGTCACTCCAAGGGCCTGGCCAGCTCCACACCTCGATGCAATCCCCGTCCTCTGAGGCTTGGAGTGTTCCGTCGGCCGCATGCGCGTACACGCCGTCAATTTTGTGGTCTTCGTTACTAGTAACGGCGATCTGAAACGGGCTACCTTGTGTTTTTTCCATGGTCTTTCCTTTCGTGTGAGAACTGATTTTCGACTTCACTGCGACTTATTCCAGCCGCCGTTCCCGGCGAGCTAGGACACAACAACTGCTTTTCGACTTCTTTTCGACTTATTGCCCGTGCCCGCACGCGATGGGCTGGCTCGGGGAACTGCTTTTCGACTTCTCTGCGACTGATTCAAGCGCGCGCCACTCGTCGGTGCCCTCCAACAGCGAAATGCGCATGCGCACGTCGCGGCACCCGAGCAGATACGCGGCTTTCTCAGCGTCGCCAGCGCGCCGGCACTGGTGAAAGAGCCGATCGAGTTCCTCGGGCCGACAGCTGATGGGATCCAATGAGTCGATCAGCCAGTCCAGGTCGTCCGCCTCGGCCGCAGGCTGAGGCTCAAGCTCCGGGGTGGTGATGTGGCGGATGAAGGCTGCTGCTGCCTCGTCAACCGGTGCTTGCACGGGCGAGAAAAACCGCTGGCGCTTGATGCGATCGAGGGCTTTTTCTTTCCTCTCTCGATCGAGCGCAGCAAGATGAAGCGAGAAAACATGCATCGTGGATTCGGCCATTTGCTGATTCATTTTTTAGTGCTCCTTGTCGTTGGTTTTTACAACTTCACTGCGGCTTTGCCTGCCAGCACGGCAGACTGAAACTTGCCCTCATGCTGGGCCTCTTGTTGGCGTCCCAGCTTGTCTCCGATGTGGCCACCCAGCCAGCCCAGCACCTGGTCGGGAATGTAGGTGACCATGTTGAACGCGCCCTGGACGATGGAGATCAGCAGCACGGCGAACAGCACCACGCCGCCGACGAGCAGCACCACGGCGCCAACGTCGAAGTTCTGATAGCCGGCTGTTTCCCAGGCCATGGAATAGAGTTTGACGAACAGCGTGCCCAGCGCCAGCATGGACAGGGACGCGGCAATGAACCCAATCACCATGAGGACAGGCCGCAGGAACACTTGCAGCACGAAGATGTAGCCATGCTGGGTGCGTTGTCCCAGGCCTTCGCCGTCCGTGTCGAGATGCGCGAAGCTCCAGAGAGGCGCGGCCACCAGGCCCTCGGCCAGCGCGCCCAACCAGGTGATGACCCCGGACCAGAAGGCGATGAACGGGATCATGGGCACATAGATTGAGAGGAAGGCGCCGGCCCAAAACAGCACCATGCCGACCGTAGACAGGCTGTCGAATGCGGGCAGTTTTTCCAGCACCTTGGACACCACTGGAATCTTCGAGACCAGGAAGAGGGCCTGGCCCGCGCCGATGGTCGTGTCCCCTAGCTTTTGTGCCACCACGAGGGGATTCACCAAGCCGTTGTCATTGCCGATGCCGGCGATACCGCTGTTAATCTTGTTCGAGAGCCAGCGCCACACCTCGCCGTCGCTTGTGAGCCTCTCCGCGAAGTCCTCCATGCCGGCCCAGGCGCCGGACAGTCGGGCCATGAATTCGCCTTGCGCGCGGCCTTCCTCGATCTGCACCTCTGCTACGCCCTGACCCATCTGCGAAAACGCTGATAGGTCAGAGGAGAGGGTTTTGTAGCTGGTGCCAAGCGAGACCCAGCCACCCTTTTCCATGCTGCCCGCCTTGGCAAGCGCCTCGGAGGCACGCTGCTGGATTTGCGACTCGTGTGCAGCGACGGCCTGGGTAAGGCCGGCTTGATAAGCTTTTGCGATTTCGTCGACGCGCTTGCCGACGCCCGCGAAGTCGGTCCCGGTGGCTGCGGCCTGGGCCAGTTCACGAGCAAGCGTCCGCGTCTGCCGGAAGGCATCAAGGCCTGCGGTTTCCTGGCCGGCGGCCACGGCTGCGGCGATGGAGGCCATCACCGGATCGCTTTTCTTGCTGTCTGCGTTGGCCGTCGCGGTGGGGAAGGAAATGGAGCCGCAGGCGAACTCGTCCGGCAGTTCGGCTGTGATGCCGCAGACCATGCGGCCTTCCGCTTTTTGGCAGGTGGCATATTGCTGCTGCTCGTATTGCAGCGCGCCGTTCGCCTCGCCGGCAGCGAGTTCGAAGTTGTGCGATTCGACGCATGCGGCAACCTTGAGCATCTTCTCCACGGCCTCGCGTGTTTTTGGATCCACGGCCTTCGACGCCGGAGCCGTATAGGGTGTAGCGCTGGCGGAAAGCTGGTTGACGCTGCCGGCAAACCCTTGAACGGTGAGGTTCGCCGCACCGATGCCCAGCACGGCCATGAGGTAGACGAAGAGCTGGGCAATCGACCAGCCTTTCACGAAGGGAACCAGCGTGACAAGGCCGATGGTCAGGCGGATGGGAACCCACGTTGTGCTCATACGCTTGCCCAGGAACTCGCCTTCGTGTGCGGTTTGCACCAGCCCAGCCACCACGCCGTAGGTCAGCCAGGCCAGCCCCATACCGAAAAGGATGATGTTGAGGTTGGTGAAGATCGAAGAGAAGATTTCGCCGCCAGGCATGGGACCACCCGCCGAGGGGAACAGGCCGCCCGGGTTGCCGAACACGGTTTGGATGAGCTTCAGGCTCTCGTCGCCTTCGGCCGCGGCCAGCATCGAGGCTGGGTCGGGCGCGGCCAGCGCCAAGCCGGAGACGGCCAGCCCGGCGAGAAGATGGAGAAGTGCGGCGGGTTTTTTCATGGTGCAAGGCCCTCTTCGTGGACGGTTTTCTGGATGTCTTCGGCTTTCCGGATGGCGCCGGACAGGTTGCCGGTTTTGATGTGGACGGCCAGCTCGGCAACGTCCAGTGCTTTTTTGATCTGCTGTTTCTGTTTGTCGCTGATGTCGGCCGCATCGACAGCCTTGTCCGCGACGTGGCGCGAGACTGAGACAGTGTCGAGGGCTTTGGGAGCGTGTTCTTTCTTGGCTGAGGGGCTGGCCTCGGTCGCCTCGCGATCGTGGCTTGTAGCCAATTCTGGCGCGTCGGTTTTTTCAACCGCGGCGGATTTTTCCGGGGCGGTGGATTGCTTGAAGTCCAGGCTGGTTTCTTTTCCCTGCGCTCGACTCATTGTTTTGGTGAGGTCTTCGATTGAATCGTTGGTTGCGTACATCCGCGCCTCAATGCGGTGGCGGGACATGGCGACGTAAATCCATTCAGAAAAACTCATCGACTCCGATGGAAGGGCGAATACACGATCCACCGTCACGCCCTGTGACTTATGGACGGTCATCGCATAGCCGTGGTCGATGCTATTGAACTGCCCTTTCTCTTCGCCGACGGTGAATTTGATAGCCTGGCCGTTGTCGTGCCGGGCAGTGATCTCAATCTGTCCCGCCTTGTCGAATTTGACGTTTTGAATGGTGCCGAGCTCGCCGTTTTTAACGCCAAGCGCCGAATTGTTTTTCAGGAAAATGATCCGCTCGCCAACGGCAAATTCTTTCATCCCGCTGGCGGTGGGCACTTGCAGTCCGCCCGCCAGCCGCCCGTCGGCTTTCAGGCCAGATCGCGCCATCGCGTTGAGTTGGGCGACTTCCGCGCGCGTGGCGGCAAGCATCAAAGACTCGCCAGGTTTGGATGGATCACGGGCTAGAGCCCAGTCGCGCACCATCTCCTGCATGGCCTGTGCACGGGTTTCGGTGATTTTGAGCAGCCCACGCTCGCGCATGGATTGCAGGGCTTCGGCCGCCTTTCCGTCGGCGAATTGCCGCACGACTTGCCGGTCGGTTTCGCTTTTTTGCCGGACGATGTTGTCCATCCGCGCAGCGCCAAGCCGCTCTGAGAGTAGGCGAAACGCGCCGCCCGCATCGATCGGCTGTAATTGCTGGCTGTCGCCGACAAGCACGACTTTGGCG
Source organism: Thiobacillus sp. (assembly GCA_049697615.1). Taxonomy (GTDB): domain Bacteria; phylum Pseudomonadota; class Gammaproteobacteria; order Burkholderiales; family Thiobacillaceae; genus Thiobacillus. Next base: position 15,323 of record JBAVWB010000019.1, read on the forward strand.
CCGGCCTGGTGGGCATAATCCAGCAGGCGAGCAAGCTGGCGGCTGCCCATCATTCCGGCCTCGTCGATGACCAGGATCGACTTGGAGGAAAGCTCGCGGTCGCCGCTGTCGAGCTGGAAAAGCAGCGAGTGGCCGGTTTGGGACGCAATGCCCGCCCCCTCTTGAAGGCCGGCAGCGGCCTTACCGGCCAGCGCCGAGCCGATCACTTCGAATCCAGCGGCCTCCCAGCTTTCCCGGGCTGCGCCCAGCATGTAGCTTTTGCCGGTGCCGGCCATGCCCTCGACGATCTTGACTGCCCCCGGCGCCTCACAGACGTGTTTGAGCGCGGCTTTCTGTTCGGAGGTTATGGTTGGCCGTGCCGCGATCGCGTTGGCGGTATCGACCCGATGCTTTTCCTCGGCTTGCCGGGCCTGGGATTTATCGAGAAGGCCTTGCTCGATTTCCAGCATTTCACGCGTGGTGTAACGAATCTCGGTCGGATCGCCGCGCCTTAAGTGATAAGGCTTTTCGGATTCCAGCCGGATGAGGTCAGGGTGTTTTTTCAGGTCGCGTAACGCTTTCTGGATTGCATCGGCATCGC
>JBAVWB010000020.1:0-8698 GCA_049697615.1 Thiobacillus sp.
CTTCTTGGAATCGCGCAGGCCGTCGATCGGCCGTTCGGGATCGAGCATGACGGCCGCGGCCGTCACCGGCCCTGCCAGCGGGCCGCGTCCAGCCTCGTCGACGCCGCACAGCCCGAGCGGGCCGACATGCAGGATGACCGTCTGGCGCGGCGTCATGCACCCTCCAGATACGGCTCGAGCGCCTCGGCGATGCGCGCGCTGGCGTTCTGCCTCAGGCTCAGGTGCATGGCGCGGAAGGTTTCGACGGCGGCCTCCCGGCGCGGCGCGTCGGCCAGCCAGGCGAGCACATCGTTCGCCAGGTTCTCGGGCGTGGCGTCTTCCTGCACCCGCTCCGGCACCACGAAATCGCGCGCCAGGATATTCGGCAGCCCGATCCATGGCTGCAGCGCTTTTTTGCGCATCAGGTAGGCGGTGAGTGCGGGCACGCGGTAGGTGATCACCATGGGTTTCTTGAACAGCGCGGCTTCGAGCGTGGCGGTTCCGGAGGCCACCAGCGCGACGTCGCACGCCGTCAGCGCGGTGTGCGATTGCCCCGCCAGGATGTGCAGCGGCAGTTGCAGACCCTGTGCCGCCTGCCGGATCAGCCGCGCGGCGGCGGCGTTCGCGGCAGGCAGCACGAACTGCGCGTCTGCATGCTGCTGCCGGATGCGCACGGCGGCGTCGAGCATCAGCCGCGCGTGACGCGCCACCTCGCTCAAGCGGCTCCCCGGCAGCAGCGCGATGACCGGGCCGGACCCCAGGCCCAATTCAGCGCGTGCCGCTGCGGTGTCGGGTTCCAGTGGAATCACGTCGGCCAGCGGATGGCCGACGTAGCTGACGGGAATGCCGGCGTCGCGGTAGATCTGCTCCTCGAACGGGAACACCACCAGCATGTGCGACACCGCCTGCTTGATGCGATGGATGCGCTCGGGCCGCCACGCCCAGATCGACGGGCTGACGAAGTGCACGGTGGGAATGCCGGCCTGCTTGAGCTTCGCTTCCAGGGTGAAATTGAAATCCGGCGCGTCGATGCCGACGAAGGCGCGCGGCCGTTCGCGCAGGAAATGGCGGGTGATGCGCGAGCGGATCCACAAGAGCTCGGGCAGGTGGCGCAGCACTTCGACGTAGCCGTTGACCGCGAGTTTGTCGCTCGGATAAATCGCGTCGACGCCAGCTTCGATCATGCGCGGGCCGGCGATGCCGGCGGCGCGCAAATGGGGATGGTTTTGTTTCAGTGCGGCGACGAAGTGCGCGCCGAGGAGATCGCCGGAGGCTTCGCCGGCGACCAGACCCAGATCAATCACCGGATGATGCCGCGCTCAGCGCGTGCGAGGAAGTCGAGCAGCTGCTGCACTTCGACATGCTTGGCCGCCTCGGGGGCAAGCTTGGCCTGCGCCTCGGCGAGCGTGTTGCCTTCGCGGTAGAGAATCTTGTAGGCGCGCTTCAATGCCGCCAGCACCTCGGCGGAAAACCCGCGCCGCTTGAGGCCTTCGCTGTTGAGGCCGTGCGGCGCGGCCGGCTGGCCGGACGCCATGACGAAGGGCGGGATGTCCTTGAACACCACGCTGGAGATGCCGGTCATCACGTGGGCGCCGATCTTGCAGAACTGGTGCACGCCGGTGAAGCCGCCGAGGATCGCCCAGTCGCCGACTTCGGCGTGGCCCGCCAGTGAGGCGTTGTTGGCGAAGATGGTGCGGTCGCCCACCACGCAGTCGTGCGCGATATGGACGTAGGCCATGATCCAGTTGTGGCTGCCGATGGTGGTGACGCCGCGGTCCTGAACGGTGCCGGTGTTGAAGGTGCAGAACTCGCGGATGACGTTGTGGTCGCCGATTTCCAGCCGGGTCGGCTCGCCGGCGTACTTCTTGTCCTGCGGCGCCTCGCCGAGCGAGACGAAATGGAAGATCTGGTTGTGCGCGCCGATCCGGGTGTGGCCGGTAATCACGGCATGCGCGCCAACCGTGGTGCCGGCACCGATCTCGACGTGTTCGCCGATAATCGTATAGGGGCCGATCTCGACGTCGTCGGCCAGCCGGGCACCCGGCGCGACCAGCGCGGTGGGATGGATCTTCCTCATGTCAGGGCTTGTCGCGCAGGGTGGCCATCAGTTCGGCTTCGGCGACCAGAGCCCCGTCGACTTCGGCACGGCCGGCGTATTTCCAGATGCCGCGCATCTCGCGCACGATCGTGACCTTGAGCACCAGTTGGTCACCCGGCTTGACCGGCTTCTTGAAGCGCGCGCCGTCGATGCCCGCAAAGTAGACGATGCCGATATCCTCAGGCGCGTAGCCCTTGGTCTTGAATGACAGGATCGCCGCCGCCTGTGCCATCGCCTCCAGAATCAGCACGCCCGGCATCACCGGCGCAACGGGAAAGTGGCCGGGGAAGAACGGTTCGTTGATGGTGACATTCTTGATCGCGGTGATGGTCTTGCCGAGTTCGAGTTCGGTGACGCGGTCGATCAGCAGGAAGGGATAGCGGTGCGGCAGGTACTGCATGACCTGCTCGATGTCCATGATCATGATTTGCTTTCAATTTCGTTGAGTTTCTTTTCGAGCGCCTTGACGCGGTTCACCAGCTTGTCGAGGTTGCGCATGTGGACGGCGTTCTTCTGCCAGACCTCGTGTTCGGTGAACGGCGGCGCCGAGGTGTAGGTACCCGCCTTCGGCAGCGACTTGGTGATCAGGGTGTTGGTCGAAATCCGGGTGCCGTCGGCGATCTCGATATGGCCGAAGATCATCGCCGCGCCGCCGATCATGCAGTGGCGGCCGATCTTGGCGCTGCCCGCGATGCCGGTGCAGGCGGCAATCGCAGTGTGCGCGCCGATCACCACGTTGTGAGCAACCTGGACCAGATTGTCGAGCTTGACGCCCTCCTCGATCACCGTGTCTTCCAGGGCGCCGCGGTCAATGGTGGTACAGGCTCCGACCTCGACATCGTCACCGATCAGCACGCGGCCAATCTGCGGGATTTTTTCCCAGCGGCCCTCGTTGGGCGCGAAGCCGAAACCGTCCGCACCGATCACGCAGCCAGAATGCAGGATGGCACGGTCACCCACTTCGCAGCGGTGATAGAGGGTGACGTTGGCGTGCAGCAGGCAATCGGAGCCGATGCGGGCCTGGTCGCCGACGACGCAGTTGGGACCGACCACGGTGCGGGGGCCAATCACCGCACCGCTGCCGATCACCGCGCCAGCAGCGATGCTGGCATCGGCGGCGATCTGCGCGTCCGGTGCGACGCTGGCGGCAGAATGGATACCCGCGGGAGGACGCGGCGGCGGATTCAGCAGGGCCGATACGCGCGCGAAATACAGGTAGGGGTTGGGCGTAAGAATGCGCGGCAACTCGGTGGCATCGCGCGCGTCCGCCGGCAGGATGACCGCGCCCGCACCGGTGTCGGCCAGCTGATTCAGGTATTTGCTTTGCGAAACGAAGCCGATTTCGTCGTGGGTGGCGCGATCCAGCGGCGCCACCTGGTTCACCATCTGCGCGCCGTCACCCACAAGCTCCCCGCCAAAGCGGGCGACCAGCGCTGCCAGGGTTACAGCCATCGGACGAGGGCCGTATTTATTTGGAATTGCCCAGGGCCTTCATCACCCGATCGGTGATGTCGCTCTTGGGATCGACGTAGACGGCCTGCTCGACGATAAGGTCGAATTTCTCGGCCTTGGCGATCTCCTGGATCGCCTTGCGCGCGCGTTCCTGAATCTGCCCGAGTTCTTCATTGCGGCGCAGATTGAGGTCTTCGCGGAATTCGCGTCCCTGCCGCTGCAGGTCGCGATTGAGGTTGCCGAGATCACGCTCCTTCGCCTTGCGTTCGCTGTCCGACATGGTCACGCCATCCTTGTCGAGCTGCGCCTGCAGGTCGCGTGCCTGCTTGGCGAGTTTCTGCAGTTCCTGATCGCGGGCGGCGAATTCTCGTTCGAGTTTCTTCTGTGCGGAGACCGACAGCGGTGCTTCGCGCAGCAGGCGCTCGGTGTTGACGAAACCGATTTTCGTGTTGGCCAGAGCAGGCGCTGCAATGAATGCGGACGCCAGAACCAGGGAAACTGCAAGCTGCTTGAACTTCATCATCAATAACTCCAGAAACGACTAACCCTCAAAAGGTATTGCCGAGGGTGAATTGGAACACTTCAGTCTCATCGCCATCCTTCTTGACGATGGGCTGCGCCAGACTGAATTTGAGCGGGCCCAGCGGCGACACCCACAGCACCGCGATCCCGGCCGAATAGCGCAGGCCTTCGACCGCAAATTCTTCGCTTGATCCATATGCCGCTCCCGCATCGATGAACGCCGACATGCGCAACGACTGGTCATCCTTGAGTCCCGGCAACGGGAAGAAGAGTTCCGCATTGCCGACGATGCGCTTGTTGCCACCGAGCGCATCGCCCGTGAGGGGATCCCTGGGGCCGAGAGTGCCGCTCTGGAAACCGCGCACCGAACTGGTGCCACCCGCATAGAAGTTCTTGAAGAACGGCAGGGGCTTGCCGGACAGGCCATCCCCGAAGCCCAGTTCGCCGTTCAGCATCAGGGTGAAGTTTCTGCCCAGTGTGAAGTACTGCTGGTGCTGCAGGGACAGCTTGTAATACTGCAGGCTGCCGATTGGGGTGCCGACTTCTGCCGACACCCGCTGCAGCATGCCCTGGGTGGTGAAGAGGAAGTTGTCGCGAGTATCCCGCGCCCATGAGCCATCCAGGCGCAGGGTGTCGTTGTCCTCGCCAAATTCAGTCACAAAATCCCGCCACTGTTGCGGACTTGTGCCGTCGACCTTCACGTTGTTTTTTTCGTAGCTCATGCCCAGCGAGATTGAGTCGCGCTCGTTGATCGGAAAGCCGAAACGCACCCCCGCACCGTAGGTCGAGTTCTCAAAATAACCCGTGTTGTCGAGTTCGCCCGAATCCACATCCCGCCGATACAGGTCGTAGCCGAGGCTGATGCCGTCGATGGTGTAGTAAGGATTGGTGTAGGAGAGCGCATACACGGTATTGACGCTGCCGGAGTTGATCTGCGCCGACAGGCGGTTGCCGGTGCCGAACACGTTGCTCTGCGACACCGAGCCGGACAGCACCAGGCCTTCCGACGACGAGAAGCCGGCGCCCAGCATCACGTTGCCAGTCGACTTCTCGGACACGCTCACATTGACGTCGACCTGGTCGGTGGTGCCGGCCACTCCCGGGGTTTCGATATTGACTTCGTTGAAATAACCCAGGCGATTGAGGCGGTCGCGCGAGCGGTTGATCTTTTCAGCGTCGTAATACGCGCCTTCCATCTGGCGGATCTCGCGGCGCACCACTTCATCGCGCGTCTTGGTGTTGCCCGCCACGTTGACGCGGTTCACGTAGACGCGGCGGCCGGGGTCGACGAACAGGGTGAAGGCAACGGTGCTCTTGTCCCGGTCGAGTTCGGGTACCGCGTTGACGTTGGCAAACGCATAGCCGTCGTTGCCGAGGCGGTCGCCGATTTTCTTGGTGGTCTCGGTCAGGCGGTCGCGCACGAACACTTCGCCCGGCTTGATGGTGACGAGCTTCTGCAGTTCCGCCTCCGGCACCAGCATCTGTCCCGCCAGCTTGACGTCGGACACCCGGTATTGCGGCCCTTCGGTGACGTTGACGGTGACGTAGATGCCCTGCTTGTCGGGCGAAATCGACACCTGGGTGGAGTCGACGTTGAATTCAAGGTAACCGCGATTGAGGTAGAACGAGCGCAGGGTCTCGATATCCCCGCCAAGGCGCGCCTTCGAATACTGGTCGTTCTTGGTGTACCAGGTCAGCCAGCCGGGCGTGCTGGAGGTGAACTGCTTCAGCAGTTCCTTTTCCTTGAAAGCCTTGTTGCCGACAATGTTGATCTGCTGGATCTTCGCGCTGTCGCCTTCCACCACGTCGAACTGCACGGCAACCCGGTTGCGCTCCAGCGGAGTCAGGGTGGACTTGATCTCGACCGCGTACTTGCCGCGGTTGAAGTACTGGCGCTGCAATTCCTGTTCAGCCTTGTCGAGCAGGGCGCGGTCGAGCACGCGGCCTTCGGCGAGGCCAGTCTGCTTGAGCCCTTCCTTCAGGTCCTCGTCGGAAAACTCCTTGATGCCTTTGAGGGTGATCTTGGCAATCGATGGACGCTCTTCTACCGTCACGATCACCACGCCGTCCCGCGCTTCCAGCCGCACGTCCTTGAAAAATCCGGTGGCGTAGAGCGCCTTGATCGCCGCCGCCGTTTTTTCGTCGGTCATCACCTCGCCCACCTTGACCGGCAGGTAGCTGAACACTGTCCCCGCCTCGGTGCGCTGGATGCCCTCGACCCGGATGTCCTTGACGACGAAGGGCTCCTCGGCGAACACGGGTTGCGCGGCAAACAGGGCAGCGAGGACGAGCGTCAAACGGTTCAGGATCATGGTTGTTATCATCCGCCTATGAGGCGTTGTAAATCGTTGAACAGGGCAAATGACATCAGCAAAAGCAGCAGCATCATGCCGATCCGGCCGCCTATCTCCATGGTGCGTTCAGACACCGGGCGACCAGTCAAAACTTCGGCAACATAATACATGAGGTGCCCCCCATCCAACAGCGGGATCGGCAGCAGGTTCAGCACCCCCAGGCTCACGCTCACCAGTGCCAGGAAGCCGACAAAGCTGATCCAGCCCAGTGTAGCGCTCTGGCCCGCATAATCGGCGATGGTGAGCGGACCGGACAGGTTTTTCCATGACACCTGACCCAATACCATGCGCCCCATCATTTCGAGCGTGAACACGCTCATATCCCAGGTTCTGGCGACACCCTGCCACAGCGCGTCAACCGGACCGTAACGCACTTCGGTCATCAGCATGGCCATCACCGACTCGTCGACCTGCGGGCCGGCGCCGATCTTGCCGACACGCTGGCCGGCCTCGTCCACCGCGTCGGGCACGACGGTCAACGCGCCGCGCTGCCCCTGCCGCTCGAATTCGATGCGCAAGGCCTTGGCCGGATGCTGGCGAACCACCTGCACCCAGTTCTGCCAATTTTCCACCGCTTCGCCGTTGGCGGCGATCAGGCGGTCGCCAGGCTGGAAACCCGCTCGCGCGGCTGCGCCGTCCGGCAACAGCTTGCCAATCACGGGCGCGATCACCGGATCGTAACGCACGATGCCCAGCGGACGCAGGATATCCTGCTCCAGATTCTCGGTCTGCATCGGCTCGACATCGAGCCGCACGCTGCGGCCATCCGCCAGTTCCAGCGTAATCGCATCGGCAGCCACCCCCGCTCGCAACAGCGTCAGCCGCAAGTCCTGGAACGACTGCGTGTCGGTGCCGTTGACGCTGCGGATTTCGTCGCCCGCCACCAGGCCGGCCACGGCCGCGGGCGTGCCCACCGGCGGTTCGCCGATCATCGGCTTCAGCGCGGGCAGGCCGTTAAACAGCAATGCCCAGTAGAACACGATGGCGAGCAGGAAGTTGGCGGTCGGCCCGGCGATGGCGATGCCGATGCGCCGCCAGACGGTCGCACGATTGAAGCTGCGGTGCGCCTCGGCCGCCGGCACCTCGCCTTCGCGCTCGTCGAGCATCTTGACGTAGCCGCCGAACGGCAGCGCGGATAGCGTCCATTCGGTCTGGTCGCGGCCGAAGCGGCGGCTGAGTATGGGTTTTCCGAAGCCGACAGAAAAACGCAGCACCTTGACCCCGGCCCAGCGTGCAGCGAGGTAATGGCCGAATTCGTGCACCACTACCAGGATGCCGATGGCGATCAGGAACCAAAGCATGGTGTGAAGGATGCTCATGCGCGCAGGGTCTCCAGATAGGCTCCGGCCACGCTACGCGCCTGGCGGTCGGCTTCGAGCAGGTCCTCCAGGGAGTCGGCGCTGCCGCCTGCCAGTTTGTCCAGGGTATGCGCAATGCTGGCTGCGATGGCGGGAAACGGAACCACGCCATCAAGGAAGCGCGCGACGGCGACTTCGTTGGCCGCGTTCAGCACCGCCGCCGCGCTACCGCCTGCGGCGAGTGCGTCGAATGCCAGTTGCAGGCAAGGGAAACGCGCGGTGTCGGGCGCTTCGAAGGTGAGTTGCCTGCCCATCAGTTCCAATGCGGACACGCCGGCGTCGATGCGCTCGGGGAAGCCCAGCGCATAGGCGATCGGCGTGCGCATGTCGGGCGTGCCCATCTGCGCGATCACCGATCCGTCGGCGTATTCGACCATCGAGTGCACGATGCTCTGCGGATGCACCACCACCTTGATCTGCTCGGGGCGGGCGTTGAACAGCCAGCGCGCCTCGATGACTTCCAGCCCCTTGTTCATCAGGCTCGCCGAATCGACCGAAATCTTCTTCCCCATCACCCAGTTGGGATGCGCCACCGCCTGCGCCGGGGTGGCGGCGGCGATCGCCTCCGCCGACAGGGTGCGGAACGGGCCGCCGGAGGCGGTGAGCCACAGCGCCTTCACCCCGGCCTGCTGGAAGTCGCCGTTGAAGTCGCGCGGCAGCGACTGGAAGATCGCGTTGTGCTCGGAATCGATGGGCAGCAGTTCGGCGCCGCTGGCGGCGATGGCATCCATGAACAACTGGCCGGACACCACCAGGGTTTCCTTGTTGGCGAGCAGAATCCGCTTGCCCGCCTGCGCCGCCGCCAGCGTGGCCGGAAGGCCAGCGGCGCCGACGATCGCCGCCATCAGGGTATCCACTTCGGGGGCGGTCGCGACCTCGGTCAGCGCGGCGGCGCCTTCGAGCACCTCGACCGCCAGGCCTTCGGCGGCCACCAG
>JBAVWB010000021.1:0-22481 GCA_049697615.1 Thiobacillus sp.
GGCTGGCTGCGTCCGCGTGGCTGGACTGGCCGGCCGGACCCGCGGTCGTCATCGGGCTCGCAGCCGCCACTCTGGTTGCCGCCGCAGTGCGACAGCGCTAGTATCTATAACTGAACCCCATTCCGACACCCCATATTCAGTGGCACTCCCGTTTTTCAAAAAAGGCAAGGACAAGGCCGCCGCCCCCGCGCGCAAGTTTGCCCCTGCGCCCGCCGCCGAAGTGCCGCACACCGAAACACTGTTGACCATGGACATGGGCGGCAGCGGCATCGTGGTGGAAGAAACCAGCGGAGCGCCGCAATCGCCGGTGGACGAAGCCGCCATCCTGTATGCCAGCGGCCAGTCCGAGATGGCCGAACGAATGCTGCAGGGCATGCTGGCAACGGGCGATCACCGCGCCTGGCTCATGCTGTTCGATCTTTACTGTGTGCAGACCCGCGAAAAGGAATTCGAGCAGCTGGCGCTGGATTACGCGATGCGTTTCGAGACCTCGCCGCCGGTTTGGCAAAAAATAGGGTGCAACGGCGCGACCAAGGCCCAGCAGGCGCAAGCCGCCAGCCTGGAATTGCCCAGCCTGCTCGACAAGACCGCAACCGCTGCGTTGCGCGAGGGCATCGAGGCCACCCCCAAAAATACCGCAGTGCGAATCGATTTTTCGCGCATCGCAATGATCGACGAAGCCGGCGCAGACGAGTGCGCCAAGATCCTGGCCGCGGCGCGCAAGGCCCGCCGCAAGCTGCAGGTCAGCGGGGTCGATACGCTGATCGCCTTGCTGCAGGATCTCAACCGTGCCACCCACAGCCGCACGGTGCACTGGCTGCTGCTGCTGGAGCTCTACCAGACGCTGGGCCAGCAGGACAATTTTGAGGACCTGGCGGTCGACTACGCCGTGCGATTTGAAGTGTCGCCGCCGTCATGGAGCGAAGTGCAGGCTGCCGAAGTGGTGAAAGCCGCACCCGCTGAGAAGCTGGACGACGCCCTGCGGCTGTCCGGCGAAATCACCCCCGCCAATGACAGCGCGCTGCAGCAGTTCAGCAGCTATGCCGCCACCCACAATGAAGTGCTGGTCGACCTGTCCCAGGTGACCCGCGTCGATTACGGCAGCGTCAGCCAGTTCATCAGCGTCTTGATGCAATGTCTGGGCAGCGGCAAGGCCATCACCCTGCGCGGCCACAACGCACTGATACACGAACTCTTCCGCGTCATGGGCATCGACCAGCTGGCACAGCTGGTACCGCGTCATCCCGACTGACCCCGTTTTGCCATGTCAGATGCCCTGATTGCCCAGGCCGCGCTTGCCGCCGCCGTGGCGTGGGGCGCCGGCTTCCGTCTCTATGCCGTGGTGCTGGCACTGGGCCTGCTGGGCTGGTTCGGCGCACTTGAACTGCCCGACTCGCTGCAGGTGCTGTCGCATCCCCTGGTCATGGGCATCAGCGGCCTCCTGGCGCTGGCCGAATTCATCGGCGACAAGATTCCCCTGCTCGACAGCGTCTCGGACTCGATCCATACCTTCATCCGCATTCCCGCCGGCGCCGCGCTGGCCGCCGCCTTCTTCGGCGACAGCGGCGCCGCCCTCCAGACCACCGCGGCGCTCCTGGGCGGCACCTTTGCCGCAGGCAGCCACGTTGCCAAGGCCGGCTCGCGTGCGCTCATCAACACCTCGCCCGAACCGGTCAGCAATGTCATCGCCTCGTTCAGCGAAGAGGGCCTGCTGATCGGCGGCCTGTGGCTGGCCTTTTTCTATCCGCTGGCCTTCCTGGCCGCGCTGGCGGTGTTCATGCTCGTCACGCTGTGGATGCTGCGCCGCCTGTGGCGCTGGCTGCGGCAGTCCAGGCCGCCGCCAGCACCGACCTGAGCGTCATTTATAATGGCCCGATGGAACAATATCGCGGCACCACCATTCTCTCCGTCCGCCGGGGCTCCGAGGTCGCCCTCGGCGGCGACGGCCAGGTCACGCTGGGCAACATCGTCATCAAGTCCACCGCGCGCAAGATCCGGCGGCTGCATCAGGACAAGGTGCTGGCCGGGTTCGCCGGCGGCACCGCCGACGCCTTCACCCTGTTCGAGCGCTTCGAGGCCAAGCTCGACAAGCACTCGGGGCATCTGATGCGCAGCGCGGTCGAACTCGCCAAGGACTGGCGCACCGACCGCATGCTGCGGCGGCTCGAAGCCATGCTGGCGGTGGCCGACCGCGAGCATTCGCTCATCATCACCGGCAACGGCGACGTGCTGGAACCCGAGCTCGGCATCGCCGCCATCGGCTCCGGCGGCGCATTCGCCCAGGCCGCCGCGGTGGCGCTGCTGCAGAACACCGACCTGCCTCCGCTTGAAATCGTCAAAAAGAGCCTCACCATTGCGGGGGACATCTGCATTTACTCGAACCAGAACCACGTGATCGAAACCCTGTGAGCGCGGTCTCCGCTCACCACTCTCGACTCTCCGCTCTCGACTCTCTGCCCACCCCCTAATGACCCCCAAAGAAATCGTCCACGAACTCGACAAGCACATCGTCGGCCAGGCGGCCGCCAAGCGCGCGGTCGCGGTCGCCCTGCGCAACCGCTGGCGCCGCCAGCAGGTCGACGAACCGTTGCGCCAGGAAATCACGCCGAAAAACATTCTGATGATCGGCCCCACCGGCGTCGGCAAGACCGAAATCGCGCGGCGCCTGGCACGGCTCGCCAACGCGCCCTTCATCAAGATCGAGGCGACCAAGTTCACCGAGGTCGGCTACGTCGGGCGTGACGTCGACACCATCATCCGCGACCTGATGGAAACCGCGGTCAAGCAGACGCGCGAACAGGCCACCGCCAAAGTGCAGTTCCGCGCCGAGGAAGCCGCCGAGGAACGCATCCTCGACGCGCTTTTGCCGCCGCCGCGCAGCGTCGGTTTTGGCGAAGCTGAACCTGCGCGCGAGGAAGGCGCGGCGCGCCAGCGCTTCCGCAAGATGCTGCGCGAAGGCCAGCTCGACGACAAGGAAATCGAGATCGAGCTCGCCGCGGTCAGCCCCAGCATGGAAATCTTCACCCCGCCGGGAATGGAGGACCTGTCGCAGCAACTGCAGGGCATGTTCGCCAACCTTGGGCAAAGCCGCCGGCAGGCACGCAAGCTGAAGGTGCGCGAGGCCATGAAGCTGCTGACCGAGGAGGAAGCCGGACGGCTCATCAACGACGAGGAAACCAAGCAGCAGGCGCTCGAAGCAGTCGAGCAGAACGGGATCGTTTTCCTGGACGAGATCGACAAGATCGCCACCCGCAGCGACGCCCACGGCAGCGACGTCTCGCGCCAGGGCGTGCAGCGCGACCTCTTGCCGCTGATCGAGGGCACCACGGTGTCGACCAAGTACGGCATGGTGAAAACCGACCACATCCTGTTCATCGCCAGCGGCGCGTTCCACCTGTCGAAGCCGTCCGACCTCATCCCAGAACTGCAGGGCCGGCTGCCGATCCGCGTCGAACTGCAGGCTTTGAGCGTGGAAGATTTCGAGCAGATCCTGACCTCGACCGATGCTTGCCTCACGCGCCAGTACGAAGCCCTGCTGGCCACCGAAGGCGTGACGCTGAAATTCACCGCCGACGGCATCCGCCGCCTCGCCGAGATCGCCTTCGAGGTCAACGAGCGCACCGAGAACATCGGCGCGCGCCGCCTGCACACGGTGATGGAAAAGCTGCTGGAAGACATATCCTTCGACGCCGGCAGCGTCACCGGCGAACACGTGGTCGATGCCGACGCCGTCACCACGCGGCTGGCCGCGCTGGCCGCGCGCGAAGACTTGGCGCGCTATGTCTTGTAGCGCGCCATTAAATCCATCGCGCTACGTTCTGTAATCCTTTTTCACTCTAATCCCTAACCCCTGACCTGATCCATGAAACCCGAAACCAACCAGCCCGTCGAAGTGCGCGGCAAATTCCTCTCCACCGTCCTGTTCGGCAGCCGCTGGCTACAGGTGCCGCTCTACCTCGGCCTGATCGGCGCCCAGCTGGTCTACGTCGTCCATTTCATGGTCGAACTGGAGCACCTGGTCGTTGGCACGCTCACCCTGTCCGAAGAAGCCATCATGCTCATCGTGCTGGGCCTGATCGACGTCGTGATGATCTCCAACCTGCTCATCATGGTCATCGTCGGCGGCTATGAAACCTTCGTCTCGCGCCTCAACCTCGAAGGTCACCCCGACGAGCCCGAGTGGCTGTCGCACGTCAACGCCAACGTGCTGAAGGTCAAGCTCGCCACCGCCATCATCGGCATCTCGTCGATCCACCTGCTGAAGACCTTCATCAACGCGCCCAACCTGACCGACAAGGTGCTGCTGTGGCAGACCGTCATCCACATGACCTTTGTCCTCTCGGCCATCTCGATTGCGTACATCGACAGGCTGATGCCGCATCCGGCGAAGCATTGATTGAGGAGGGGTGAAATCCACCCCGCCTTGCAATGCACTAATACCGCCATCGACATTACTTATTTGGCTGTCCACCCCTGCAGGCGGAAAATTGCCCGGTTAAGCAAACTTTTATCTGGAGACATCCATGGCTACCCGCGACACCCTCACCCCCAAAGAAGCGCAATGCAGCGGCGGCGCCGATTACGCCGCACTGGCGCTGGAAGCCCTGCAGGAACCCGCTGACGCGGCCTACGCCAAGGAGTTGATGGACCGCGTGGCGGATGACTGCCAGTTCACCAAGGACCTGGCTGCCTGCGCCATCGCCTACAAGGCCCTGGGCGAGCAGGGCCGCGCCGAGGAACTGCTGCAGACCGCCGAGGACTACTGCATGAGCGGCGAGGAGCAGATCGCGCTGGCCGAAGCCAAGTTCAAGGTGCTGGGCGACAAGGACGCGGCGGTGGGCGCCTACGAAAAGGCGCTGAAGGAAACCGGCAACCTCGACCCGCTGATCGAACTGGCGAAGAACGTGATGGCGGTGATCGCCGACAGCGCGTTTGCGAAGAAAGTGCTGGAAAAGGCCGAGTCGAAAATCTCCCGCGCGGTGGAATACAGCAAGCTCGCCGCCGCTTCGGCCGAGCACCTGCTGGACAAGGACTACGCTGCGGCGATTTTCAACAAGGCAGCCGAAAAACTCTCCACGGTGCCCGACCTGCTTTCGCTCGCGGCCGAGGTGACCAAGACGCTGGGCGACCCGCAAAAAGCCAAGGCGCTGTATCAGCGCGCGCTCGAAGGCGCGACCGACTTCACCGCTGCCAAGACGCTGATCGAATCGGCCAGGCAGGCCGGCGACACCGCCTTCATGCAGTCGGCGCTGAAGAAGGCCGGCGACCTGGCGACCGCCACCGGCGAATACATCGAGCTGGCCGAGGGGCTGGCGAGCGTGGGCGACATGCCGGGCGCGACCGCGCTGCTGGACAAGGCCGAAGACGCGGTGGCCGGTCTCGACGAAATGCAGAAGCTGGTGACGGCGGTGGAAGCGCATCTGGCGGACGACGCCGAGCGGCTGGCCCGGGTCAAGGCCAAGCTGGAAAAACGCCAGGCCAACCACGCGCGCTACATGGAATTCCAGCAACTGGAAAAGGAAGCGGTCAGCGTCAAGCAGTTCCTTGCCCTGGCCGAGCGCGTGCGGCTGGAGCTGGAAGACCCGTTCTATTCCGCCAAGCTGATCGAGTCGGCCGAAACCCTGCTCAACGGCACCGGCTATCAGTTCTCGCGTTACAAACCGATTCTGCTGGCGGTGGACAAGAACCTCGACGACACCGCCTGGCTCGGCCGCCTGCTCGACCGTGCGGCGGAAAACGCCACCGACTTCATCGCCTTCAAGAATCTGGTGGTCACTGCGGCACGCCTGCAGCACCGTGAACTCGGCGTCTCCAAGGCCCGCGCCTACCTGGCTGCGCGCGAAGCGGCGCTGGCAGCGGACGCCCACGCCACGGTATACGACCTCGCCAAACTGGCGGAGGCGAACTTTGCCGCGACGCAGGACGCCGCCGAAGCGGGTCGGCTGCTGGAATCCGCGCGCGCCAAGGCCGGCGATCACTTTGCGCTGACCCATCTCGGCCGCCTGTCCGCCTCCATGGGTGATCAGGCCAAGGCCGACGAACTCTATGCCGCCGCGGCCGCGGCCTGCCCCAACGGCGATGCCTGCATCCAGTTCATCGACCGCCTGAAGGGCTTTGCCCTGCCGGCCGAGGCACTGAAGAAGTGGTACGCCGCGTGCGGCACGCATCTCAGCAAGCCTGCCGACAAGCTGCGCTGGGCCGAGGGCATCGCCGATGCGCTGAACGACAAGGCCTGGGCGACCGAGGCCTATGGCCAGCTGGCCGGGCAGTTCAGCGGCGCCGATGCGGCGCGTTTCGAACTTTCCCGCCGCTCGCGCGCCGACCTCAATTACTTCGGCACCGCACGCCGCCACTAGGCAGCGGCTGGGTCGTTAGGCCATGCGCGCCAAGCACCTTGCAATACCCCTGAAAACAGCCCGGTTGAACGGGCTGTTTTTCTTTGTACACTTTGGAGTGAAGCTGCTGACAGGAGTGCTCCATGGTTGAAAATCTCTCCGCCCTCATCGACACCGTGCAGAAGAACTGCACCATCGCCGACGCCCGCCATGCGCGCGACATGACGATGTGCACTTTCCTGCTCGAAATGCGCGAGTACTACCGCTGGGAAATGGAAATTCCCTACGGCGCGCGCCTGCCCAAGGACGATCTGGGCGACTGGCTGAACGCGCGCGAGAGCCTGTGGGATACGGTGGAGGAAGAGGACTTCGCGCCGCTGCCGCTGAACGAAGCCGGCATTGACCCGTTCGAGGCGGACGACATCAACCGCGCGCTGATTCCGCTTGGGCTGGTGTACAGCAGCGGTCTGGGGCATTTCCGCAAGCCGCATTTCGTGCTGGCTGAGCTCAAGCGCGCCGAGGTCAGGGACGGGGTACAGGTGCTGGTGGCCGGCTGCGAATACGCGCGCGACCTGATCGCCCCGCCCGCGGCGATGCGCGGCGGCGCCATTTTCCTGCGCATGGACGCGGTGCGCCGCCTGCTGTGGAACAAGTACGAGGAATGGCAGTGGAAGGAAAAGGACACCGCGCTGGGGCGCGCGTTTGCCCACTATGATTTCGAGCGCGACATCGAGCGCGGGCTCGACCGCATGGCCGAGGCCGAGAGCGAGGCGATGATCCTGCACGAGATCGGCGAAGCGCGCGCGGAATCGCTGCTGGGCGTGGACTGGAATGCGATGCTCGGCCAGCTCAGCTCGCGGCACGCCGAACTGCTGGTGCGCGCAGTGCGCGACCACCTGGCCGATTGCCTGGTGACGCTGCCGACCCTGCTCGAGCGCGAGGCCATCGGCTCGCTGCATTTTTATCTGGCCAACCTGTCGGGCCTGCGCCGCGCCCTGTTCCCGGCGCTGCCTAGGGCCTACGAGGGCTGGCTCGACCATCGCGACCCGGCCCCGCTCGCCGATCTCGTATCCAGGGCCGAAGCGCACTGGCTCAACACGGCGCGGCAGCTGGTCGCCACCTATCATCGCAATCCGGCCCGGGGCGATGCTGCGATCAACGCGCTGGCCGGCGGCGACCTCGCCGGGCTGAGTCTCTAGGCGAAAAAAACGGGCGATCAACGCCCGTTTTTTCTTCCCGCCCCAGAACGGTTCAGGCAGGCAGCGTTGCTTCCTGACCCAACTGTTCGGCGATGGCATCGAGCAGCTGCTGTTCCTGATACGGCTTGCCCAGGTACACGTTGACGCCGATTTCAAAGGCGTGATTGCGGTGCTTGTCCGCCGTGCGCGAGGTGATCATGATGATCGGCACCGATTTCAGGCGTGCGTCGCTGCGCATCACCCGGGCCAGCTCGAAGCCGTCCATGCGCGGCATTTCGACGTCGAGCAGCACCACGTCGGGGATCAGGTCGTGCATTTTTTCCAGGGCATCGACGCCATCCTTGGCGCTGTCCACGCGGAAACCCTCGCGGGTCAGCAGGCGGGTGGTGATCTTGCGCACGGTGAGCGAATCGTCCACCACCAGCACCATCGGCGGCTGCAGGGCGGCGCTGAGCACGAGTGCTTCGGCAGGGGCCGCGCGCTCCACTGCGCTGCGCGGCTGACTGGCCCAGCGCAGCGCCAGCGGCACCGGGTTGAGGATCAGCATCACGCGCCCGTCGCCGCGCACGGTGGCGCCGGCCACGCCGGTAATACGCGCCATCTGCGGGCCGATGTTCTTGACCACGATTTCGCGCGTGCCCTCGATCAGGTCCACCAGCACGGCGGCCTGGCTGGTACCGCTTTTCAGCAGCACCACCGGGTTGTAGCGCTGCACTTCGTGCACCGCCTCGGTGTCGCCCAGCAGGTGCGGCAGATAGGAGAAGGGATAACGCGCGCCGCGCCACTCCACTTCGCCCGTCAGCATGGCCTGTTCGAGTTCCACCGGCTTGAGTTCCAGCACCTGCTGCACCAGCGGGGTCGGCAGGGCATAGTCATGCTTGGCGGCCTGGATCATCACCGCCTGCGTCATCGCCAGCGTCAGCGGCAGATAGATGTGGAAGCTGGTACCGACGCCCGCTACCGAGTTGATATCGATGCGGCCGCCCAGCGCGGAGATCTCGCTCTTCACCACGTCCATGCCGACGCCGCGGCCGGAGACCTGGCTGACGGTCTCGGCGGTGGAGAAGCCGGCCGCAAAGATCATCTGCGCCAGCAGGGTTTCGGTCGGCTCGGCACCCGGCAGCAGCAGCCCGTTGGCTTCGGCCTTTTCGCGGATGCGCGCGTAGTTGAGGCCGGCGCCGTCGTCCTTCACGGTCAGCATCATTTCGTTGCCGGACTGGCGTGCCGAAAGCACGATCTCGCCGAACTCGGGCTTGCCCGCAGCGCGGCGTTCCTCGGGTGACTCAACACCATGCGCCAGGGCGTTGCGCAGCAGGTGTTCGAGCGGCGCGGTGACTTTTTCCAGCACCGAGCGGTCGATTTCCAGTTCGCCGCCCTGAATGTCGAGTTGGGCGCGCTTGTCCACGTCGCGCGCAGTCTGGCGCACCGTGCGATAGAGCCGCTCGGCCACCGAATTCAGCGGCACCATGCGGACCCGCAGCAGACCCTGCTGCAGTTCGCGGTTGAGGCGTGTCTGCTGGATCAGCGCGGCATCCGCCTCGCCCAGGCGCGCCAGCAGAATGTGCTGCACGGTGGAAATGTCGTTGACGCTTTCAGCCAGGAAGCGGGTGACTTCCTGGAAGCGGGTGAAGCGGTCGAACTCCAGCGGATCGAACTCGTCGGCGGGGCCCTGACTGAGGAAGGTGGCCTGCATCTGCGATTCGGCCTGGATTTCGACTTCGCGGATATGGCCGCGCAGGCGCATCAGGGCTTCCGACAGTTCAGTGACGTGACGCTTGAAGGCGAACACTTCGCTTTCGATCCGCGAACGGGCAATCGCCACCTCGCCGGCCTGGTTGACCATGCGGTCGACCCAGTCGGCACGCACCCGCAGGGTCAGGGCATTGCTTTCGCGCGTGGCCGGCTGTGCAGGCGCCCGCGGATCGGCCACCGTTGCCGTCACGGCAGAAGCGGTCTCGGCCTGGCCCAGGACCGGCTCGACCGGCGCTTCCAGCGGCGCAGCCGCTTCGTCCGCCATCGGCGCGAGGTCGCCCCGCTTCAGGCGCTCCACCGCCTCGGCCATGTGGTCGAACTGGGCTTCCAGTTTGTGGAAGACATCGCTGTTCGCAAGCAGATGGCCTTCGATCACCGCGATCACGCGTGATTCCATCACGTGGGTCAGTTCACCCAAGCGCATTGCACCCACCATGCGCGCACTGCCCTTGATGGTGTGCAGATTCCGGCGCAGGGCGTCACTCGTGGCCGCCTCGCCGGGCGCGGCAATCCAGGCGCGCAGTTGCGCGCTGGTTTCCGGCACCAGGGCTTCGGCTTCCTCGAGGAAAATCGGCAACAGCTGCTCATCGATTTCATCGGCCACTTCGCGCCGTTCGAATACCGGCGACGGCGTGGCGGGCTTGATCTCGGACACCATCGCGCTGACGTCCAGCAGACCGTGAACCAGGTTGTCCTGGCCGGACTCGGCAGGCCCGCCGCCATCGGCTAACGACACCCCCGTTTCAGCCTGGATTTCGTCCACCGGCAGGGGAGCAGGCTCGGCCGCAGGCATGGCCTGCTCGTCTTCCAGTTCGCCCAGGGTTGCGATCAGATCGTTTGCCGCTTCGGGCAGATGGCCGCTTTCGATGGTTGCAAGCATTTCATGCAGACGCGCCACCGTATCCTGCACCAGCGAGACATGCGAGACCGGCAGCGGCACCTGCACAAAGCGATTCCAGTACTGCTCGAATGCATGCGACAGTTCGGACAGCGCCGCAATGCCCGCCGTGCCGGCAATGCCGCCCAGGGTATGTACGGCGCGGCGTGCGTGTTCGCTGACGGGGCTGTGGGCGACTTCGGCGTGGCGTTCGGCTTCTTCCTGCAATACGGCCAGGCGCTGGTGCGCTTCGGTCATGAAAATTTCGTAAAGGCCGGCGGAAAGGCAAACCGAACCTATGCAGATCTCGTCAGGCACATACGACTCCACAGGGGCTTCCGCCCATAGTGGATCGGCGTCCCCTTGCGGGACATTCGGCTCAGCCTGTTCAGATTGCGGCGCCTCGGCATCATCCAGGGCAGCCGGTTCTGCGGCCTCGACGGGGGCCGGCTCCGCTGCCGCATATTCGACGATGGCGGCCACGTCCAGCGCGGTAACCTCGGTCGGATTTTCCGCCACGCCATCCGCCTGAGCCGGCGCCGCTTCAACGGCCCAAGTCTCATCCATGGCCATCGCGGGTGCGGTGGTTTCGCCTTCTCCTTCCGCAATCGCTTCATGTTCGAACCCGCCCGCGTCTTCGTCGTACCCGGAAAGGAACTCGACTTCGGCAACCGGCAACGGCTGCCATTCGGCTTCTGCATCGGGCACCGTCGCCTCGATGACGGGCTGATTCTGCGTCGTGTCCACGACCTCTGGGGCATCCAGCGGCTGCCCCTGCGCCACGCGGTCGACTGCCGCCAGCAATGCGGCAACCGGCAGCGTCACCGGTTCGTTGGCCTGCAACGCATTCACCCAGTCCTGGAACACCCCGCAGGAACGATCGACCAGACGCAGCAAATCGCTGCTGGCCGGCCTGTTTTCGGACAGCCAGCCGTTCAGCAGCTGTTCATGGCGCCACGCGGTTTCACCCAGTTCAGCCAGGCCAACCATGCGGCCGCTGCCCTTGAGCGTATGGAAGCCCCGGCGGATGACTGTCAGGGAATCCTGGTCTTCGGGATTGCTGCGGCACGCATTGACGGCCTCTCCCATGGTCGCCAGCACTTCGTTGGCCTCTTCCAGGAAGATTTCCAGCAATTCCGGCTCGACCTCTTCCGGGATCGCGACCTGAAGCGTGGCCCCGGCAGACGAATCGGCCGGGGCTTCAGTTGAGCGGCCCTCGGCGGGAATGCCGGTCGCTTCTGTCAAAGCGGCCTCACGCGCGGATTCGAACTCGACGGCCGCATCGGTAGCAGGCGCCTCGGCTTCAATCGGCTCGGCGAAACCCGGTTCGGCAGTCTCCTGCTCCAGCAGATGGATTTCACTGGCGGGCCGTTCAGGCAACGACAGCCCGGTCATGGCCGCAATATCGGCGTCGAGCGTCGGCGGCGCCTCCGCCGCGTCGCGGCTCGCGTCGAGCACCGCACGCGTCTGCTGTTTCAGGGTGGCGTCGTCGATCAGTTCGGCGTCGCGGCCGAGTTCGATCAGCGCATCAAGGAATTTTTTTTTTGTGGCGTCGTCGGGTTGATCGCGCCACTCCAGATAGTCTGCCTGCACCTCGGCTTTGCGGCCCGGCAAACCGGCCTCGACCGTATCACCCAGCCCGCTTTCATCGACGCTGTTGGGGTCGATCACGCCAAACTCGATCAGGGCCGGACGCAAAATGGTGGCGGCGTCGGCACGGCCGGCGCAATAGGATTCGATAAACAGCCCGAGACTGGAGAAGGCATCTGCCAGACGATTCTGGGCCGCGTCGTCGGGATGACCCGCTTCGACGTACGGTTGCACCGCGGCAGTCGCCGCGGCAAGCAAACTGGCGGCATCGGGCAATTCAAGCATGGTCAGCGCGCCCTGCGCCTGCTGCGCCAGGGAAGGCAGGTTGCCCAGCGCCTCACGCTCGTTGGCATCACGGAAGAAGGCGTCCAGCGCCTCCTCCATCTGCCGCAGGTTCTGCCCGACCTCCTGCGCCATGTGCACCAGCATATCGCGCTCGGCTTCACGCTGGCTGGCGGCCTCCACTACATTGGCCGGCATCTCGCGGCCTTCGATCAGGGCACGCAAGCGTGCCTGCTGGCTTTCGGCACGAACGGCAAAATCGGCATGCAGGACATCTTCCTGCTCGACGCCGTTCTGCATGAACAGCAGGGTGGACGCCACTTCAAGATTCGCCTGTTCACGCGCGTCGCCTTCGCGGCCGGCAGTGACCAGGGACGCCGCTCCAAGTTCGTCCAGCAGGGGCAGCAAGCCGCTGCTTTCGAGAATCTGCGCCTGCGGCTGCATGCGCGCCAACTGAACCTGAAACTGCTCCAGTTGCGCGGCATCGCCTTCGACGTAGGCACGCCAGTTCTCATGCGCGGCCTTGAGACCGGTTTGCAAGGCGTCCAGCACCGGGCGCATGCGCGCCAGCGCTTCGGGGTCGAGCATGCCGCGGCCCGGCAGATATCGGTCCAGGCCCATGGTTGAACGGATTTCTGCGGCGCGGCCATCCAGGGCCTGGCTTTTTGCCACGAAGAACAGCGCATCGCGCATCAGCCGTTCGGCAACCTGCGGCGAGCCTTCCATCAGACGGCGCATTTGCAGGTCGACGCGGGCGAGCAATTGCTTGACGTGGAAGTCGGCCTCGACGCCATGCGCAATCAGACTGTCGACAAAGCCGACACAGGCCCACCAGAAGGTTTGCGAGGCTTCAGACGGCGCGATGCGCTCGATTGCAGCCAGGGCGTCGCGCATGCGCTGCAGCCCCTGGTCCGCCTCGACATTGCGCAAAAACGCCAGCAGACCGCGCTGGAACTGGGCGCGCGTGGCTTTGACTTCTGCCGCCAGCGCTTCCTGCGTCATTCCTTCAACGAGGGGCTTGCCCTTCATCCGCGTGCGCAGATCCGGGAAAAACAATTCGCCTTCGAACACCCGCTCGGCACCCTGCAGTTCGCGCAGACGCTTATAGAGCGAGAACAACGCCAGTTCGCCGCTGCCGCGCCCGTCGGCCAGATCCTTGACCCAGCGCTGCAGGCCCTCGATGGCGTTTCTGATGGCGCGCACGACCTCGTCACCCGCCTGCAGGCGGTTTTCGCTGACATCGGCCAGACAGGATTCGATCGTGCCGGCCAGCGTGGCCGCGCCTTCCAGTCCCACCATGCGCAGCGCGCCGGTGGCCTGATGGGCGTCGTCGCGCGCCAGCCGCAGGGCATTGGTCAGGTCGGCATCGACGCTGTAGGCCTGGATCCGCCCCAAGGCGGCTTCGAGGGCGGCATCGATGTCTCCGCGCACCCAGTTCAACGGGCCGGTATCGTAATCGAGTAAGGCGCTCATGCTGTGTAGTTCCCGAGGTTGATTGCAGTGGCCGTGACCATATTCCGTTGCAGCGGGCCAGGTCAGGCGAGCTTGAAGCCCGCAACCGAGTTCTTGAGGTCTTGCGCCAGTTGCTTCATGCCGCCAATCGAGTCGGCCGTCTGCTGGGTGCCCGTGCTGGTCTGCGCCGAAATCGCCTTGATGTCCTGCATGGTCTCGGCCACCTTGGCCGTCGATTCCGCCTGGCTCTGCGTGGCTGAAGAAATGTCGGCGATCAGTTCGGCCAGCGTTTTCGACACGCTGCCGATCTCCGCCAGCGTCTGGCCTGCCGCATCCGACAGCTTGGCGCCCTCGACCACGCCCTGGGTCGAGATTTCCATCGCCGCTACGGTATCGTGGGTATCCGACTGAATGGTCTTCACGATCGCCGCAATCTGCTTGGTCGCATCGGCCGAACGTTCCGCCAGCCGCTGCACTTCTTCCGCCACCACCGAGAAGCCTCGTCCGGCTTCACCTGCGGACGCTGCCTGAATGGCCGCGTTGAGCGCCAGCACGTTGGTCTGTTCGGTAATGTCCGAAATCAGTTCAACGATTTCGCCAATCTCCTGCGACGATTCACCGAGACGCTTGATTCGCTTCGAGGTTTCCTGGATCTGTTCACGCAGGGTGTTCATGCTGGAAATGGCATTGGCCACCGCCTGCTGGCCTTTTTCTGCGGCCGCCAAGGACTGTTCTGCCACGCGAGCGGACTCGGCTGCGTTGCTGGACACCTTCTGCACCGACTGCGCCAGGTTCACCACCGCAGACGAAGTTTCCTCGATTTCCTCGGTCTGACGGCGTGAGGCCTCCTGCAGCGTCTCGGAGACCTGACCGGCCTCGCTGGCTGCTTTATCCATCTGCACGGTGGCGTTGTTGATCCCGCGCACCAGGCTTCGCAACTCTTCAACCGTGTAGTTGATCGAGTCGGCCACCGCACCGGTAATGTCCTCGGTCACACTGGCGTTGATGGTGAGGTTGCCTTCGGCCAGTTCACCCAGTTCGTCCATCAAGCGCAGAATCGCTTCCTGGTTGCGGCTGTTTTCCTCTTCGCTCTTGCGTGCCCGTGATTTGGTTTCGTTGATGTTGACCAGCCCAAGCAGCACCAGCGAGGCGACCGCCAGCAGGCCGAAAGAGGCGGCCAGCAGATACGACAAGCCGCCGACCGACTGGTATTCCTGCGACAGCTGCTCGGTGTCCGCCAGCAGCGCGTCGCTGCTGACGAACAGATTGTTCGCCGCCGCCTTGGACTGCAACAGCGGCTGCGTGTTGGCGAGCACCTCGCCCACCGCCTCCACCATGTCGCCCATGTTCCCGCCCAGATCTTCCAGGGTCATCAGGCTGTCCTCATTGCGACTGGCCGAACCGACCATCAGCGACTGCACCGTGTCGCGGAACGAGGTCGTGTCCTTCTCCAACTGCAGCACCACTTCCGGGTCGATGAGGTCGGCCGACAGCAGGAGGTTGGCGTTTTTCGGCAGGCGCTGGCTCAGCATGACCAGGTGGTTGGCACGCGACACCTCGCGCACAGACCCGCCCGAATCGACCAGCTGACTGGCGAGCTGTTCGGCAACCTCCTGCAGATCGATACTCAGGGCGTTAATGCGTTTGACGTTTTCGTTCAGTGCCACCAGGTTTTTTTGCTGCGACAGAATCTGCCTGACCTGCGGCTCACTGCGTTTCCATTGTTCCGTAATTTTTGCCAGCGAGTCGGCCGCTGCGCCACCGGTGGCGGGCACTTCGCTATCGCCTTCGGTCAGGCCGGTCAGCGTCCGCTCAAAAGAGGCCTTGCCTTCGGCGAGCTTCTTGAAGGCCTCGGCATTACCCAGCACAGACTGCTGGGCCGTCAGCGGCAGCCGCTGCGAAAGCACCTTCAGTTCGCCCGAGCGGGCTTCATAACCGGCCTTGTTATTCAGCTGAACCAGACCGTAGATGGTGAAGCCTGCCGCCAGCAACAGCGAGATAATCAGCGTGCCCCCCGCGTAGAGATATTGCTTTTCGATGGTCATGTGGCCGATCAGCGGTGCCTTGCCCGGCTCCTTGTCGGCCAGCTTGCGGACCTTCTGCATGATCATGGCGGTGTGTTCTCCGCCGGACTTTCCCGTGACCTTTTCCGTCATGCGGCCAGCCAGCCCTCTGAGGCCATTCATTGTTGTCGCCTTATTCATGGATCCAATCCCTTCACTCATCGGCGCCCGTGCGCCCTGTTGTCTACGTTCAATCAGTTACCGAACTGCGCTTCAACCTTGAGAAAATCGGCGTCACCAAGCAACTGCCCGAAATCCATGTCACACCAGCCAGTGCCCGCATCGTCCGCGTATTGACGCGCAATCCACGGGTGAGCCGCAGGCTCGTTTTGCAACGCAAAATGCTTGACGTTTTTCAGGCCCAGCGTGCCGCTCACCAGCAGGGCCGAATTCACCCCAAAATCGTGATGCGGAATCAGCAAACGGCAATCGGCATGCTCAGGCGTGACACCCTGCCCCATGAAGTCAGAAAAATCGCTGACTGCAAACAGATTGCCGCGGATGTTGGCGACGCCGCGAAACCAGCGGCGCGAGCCGGGCACCCTGACGATGGGCGGGACCGGGATCACCTCCTCGGTGTCCGAGAGGCTCACCAGCCAGTTCACATCGGCTACGCGGAAACCCAGGCGGGATCCGGTGTTGTCGCGGCTGGCCGCAGCCTGCAGCTGATGCGAAAGCGTGGTCTGAAATTCGCGCAGATTGAATTTCTTGGCCATGTCGGTTTGCTCAGCCCAGCGCCTTGATTTGGGTCAGCAGGTCTTCCGGCTTCACCGGCTTCACCAGGTAAGCTTTCGCACCCTGGCGCATGCCCCACACCTTGTCGGTTTCCTGGCCCTTGGTGGTGCACATGATCACCGGGATGTGCTTGGTCGCTTCTTCCTTCGTGATCATGCGCGTTGCCTGATAGCCATTCATGCCCGGCATCACGACGTCCATCACGATCAGATCGGGCAACGTCTGCTTGGCCTGTGCCACGGCTTCCTCGCCACTTTCAGCCATGCTGACCAGATAACCGTTCTTGACCAGCAGTTCGGACAGAAAAAAACGTTCGGTGGGTGAATCATCCACGACCAGAATTCGGCTGATTGCCATAGGTGTACTCCTTGAAAAAAATTAAGCGCCTGCGCACGCGTGCTCGCGCACGGCAGTCAGCAGCGTATCTTTGGTAAAGGGCTTGGTCAGGTACTGGTCCGACCCCACCATGCGGCCGCGCGCACGATCGAACAGCCCATCCTTGGATGAAAGCATGATCACCGGCGTGGTGCGATATTTGGCATTGCGCTTGATGAGCGAGCAGGTCTGGTAGCCATCGAGTCGCGGCATCATGATGTCGACGAACACCACATCCGGATCGTGGTCGGTGATCTTCGACAGCGCATCGAATCCATCCTGCGCGAGAATGACCTCGCAGCCCGCCTGATTCAGAAATATCTCCGCACTGCGCCGGATGGTGTTGCTGTCATCGATGACCATCACTTTGATGCCTTTCAATGCTTCCATGTCCACACGCTTTCTCCGCCAGAATCCGGGCGCGCGGCACCCGCACTTACCCTTCGTGCTTACCATTACGGCAGCGGTTCTGGCTTCTTTAGTGTTTGTGGCCGCCATCACGCACTGACCGATCGAGTGGCAACAAAAAGGGCGCCGCACGCGACGCCCCTCCCGACCACACCCGCCCGGTTTACTGCCAGGCGTCCCCGCTGGACGTCTTTTCCTCGCCGGCAACGGCACTCAGGGCCTCGATGATGACGTTCGGCAGCGTAGAAATCCGCATGAACTGCCCCATTCCCACGTCGGGAAAGGCCAGGGCAATGCGGAATCGGCCGTGCGGCGCGCCCACCTCGTTGTCGATCACGTAAATCTCGTAGGGCAGGCCCGCCACGTTGTTCTGCATGTCGATTTTGCTGATCCATTCGCCGTCGCTGTTGCCGCTGTCGTTCATCGCCACCCCGAACACAGCGAGTTTTCGGTCAGGCAGGACGATTTCATAGACCCGGGCGGTTTTTCCCACGCCCTTGGCGAGATTCTCGCGCACCGTCTTCAGCGCTTCGGCAAAACTGCCGTACTCGGCCAGCTTGTTCTTGTGTGAATCGAGGCGTTCCATGCCGATCATGTAACGGTAACTGGAAAGATAGCCCGCTGTTTCGTCCCCGCCCTGCCCCTTGCCGGCGCCCAGTGCATTCCGCAATCGCCCCTGCAGCGCCTTGACCGCCTCTTCCTTCTTGTCGAAGCTCTTGCGGAAGTAGGCACGGTACCAGTAGTCAGGATTGGTGTAGGCCACGCTGCCGTCAGCCTTCACCCCCACGCGGATGGCAGCGCCCAGCACGGCATGGCCGCCCACCGAGCCCACCTCGTCGAGCATGGCCTCGTCGGTGGCAATCACCACCCCATAGCCCGCCAGGTTCTTGGGGAAATACTTGCCAACCACCTTGAAACCGCCGCTTTTAAGCTTGCCCTCGACTGCCGTCGCCACGGCCTGCACATTGCCACCCGGGACGGAATCACCCTGAACATAAGGCGTAATCGCCCATGCGCTTGACGCAAAAACAAGCAGGGCCCAAGCTGCAATCGGCTTCCAAAACATCACCATCTCCTGAATTAAAAATTATTTGACTGTGGTCCCATCGTTCCATTGACAGGGTACATTCATTCTACAGGAGAGGCTTGGGGCTCAAAAGCCCCGGTCCGGCATCTGCGCCAGTGTTCCTGGCGCGCTTGAAACAGGCGTTAAAACGCCACCATTTCGAAATCGTCCTTGCGCGCCCCGCAATCCGGGCAAGTCCAGTTGATTGGCACGTCTTCCCATCGCGTGCCGGGCGGAATCCCGTCGTCGGGCGCACCGGCTTCCTCATGATAGATGTAGCCGCAGATCAGGCACATCCAGCTTTTGTATTCGGGGGTGTCGGGCATGATTTCTACTGGAATAGGCTCTTGGAAGGAATCGGATAAAATCGGAGCTTGATTCTAAAGCAGTGACGCCATGCCTTCCATCTTCTCCCCCAAACCCGCGCCGCCGATGGTGCTCAGCTTTGCAGCGTCCGACCCGACCGGCGGCGCCGGCATCCAGGCCGACCTGCTGACGCTGGCCAGCATGGGCTGTCACCCGCTGTCGGTGATCACCGCGATTACGGTGCAGGACACCGCCCGGGTCGACGAAATCCTCGCCATCGATGCCGAGTGGGTGGGGGATCAGGCGCGCATGCTGCTGGAGGACGTGCCGGTGGCTGCGTTCAAGCTCGGCCTGATGGGCAGCCCCGAATCGATTGCGGTCATCGCCGAGATCCTCGCCGACTACCCCGACATTCCGGTCATCCTCGACCCGGTGCTGGCGTCCGGACGCGGCGACGAAATGGCCACCGAGGACATGATCGCCGCCATGCGCGACCTCTTGATCCCGCAAACCAGCATCCTCACGCCCAACAGCCATGAAGCACGGCGGCTGGCGCTGTTCGAGTCGGACGAGGAGGACATGGATCTGGCCACCTGCGCCAAGCACCTGACCGATCTCGGCTGCGAATACGTGCTGATCACCGGCACCCACGAGGCCACGCCGCGCGTGCTGAACAGCCTCTACGACACCGACGGCCACGTCCAGACCGACGCCTGGGACCGCCTGCCCGGCAGCTACCACGGCTCCGGCTGCACCCTCGCCTCGGCCATCGCGGCGGCGCTGGCCTACGGACAGGACGTGCCGACGGCCGTGCGCGAGGCGCAGAATTTCACCTACGAAACGCTGAAGGCCGCCTTCCGCCCCGGCATGGGTCAATACATCCCCGAGCGCTTCTTCTGGGCGCAGGATGTGCCGACCGAAGGCAATGCCTGAGTTCCGCCATGCTTGAGTTTCCTGGCGGCATTTATGCCATCACCCCCGAAACCGCTGAGACCGAACGCCTGCTCACGCAGGTCGAAGCAGCGCTTCTGGGCGGGGTGGCCGCGGTGCAGTACCGCGACAAGTCGGGCGACGTCGCGCGCCGCCATGAACAGGCGAGCGAGCTGGCCGCGCTATGCCGGCAATTCAGGGTACCGCTGATCGTCAACGATGACCTCAGGCTGGCCGATTTGTGCGACGCCGACGGCGTGCACCTGGGACGCGACGACAGCAGCCTCAGGGAGGCGCGCATCATTCTCGGCACGGGCAAGTTCATCGGCGCCTCGTGCTACCAGAGCCTCGAACTGGCCCAGGCGGCGCAGGCGGGGGGCGCCGACTACGTCGCCTTCGGCAGCTTTTTCCCGTCGCCGACCAAACCTGCCGCGCCGCGCGCCGATCTCGCCCTGCTACGCGAAGCGGCGCGTACGCTGCGGGTGCCGATCGTCGCCATCGGCGGCATCACGCTGGCCAATGCGCCGTCGCTGCTGGACGCCGGCGCCGACAGCCTCGCCGTGCTCTCGGCCCTGTTCGACGCGCCCGACATCCGCGCCAGTGCGCGCGACCTCAATCAATTATTTGAAACGGAATCCGAGCAATGACCCGCAACGAACAACTCTTCGAGCAATCGCAAAAAGTCATCCCCGGCGGCGTGAATTCGCCGGTGCGCGCTTTCAAGAGCGTCGGCGGCACCCCGGTGTTCTTCAGCCGCGCCAAAGGCTCGCGCGTGTGGGACGCCGACGGCCGCGAATACATTGACTACGTCGGCTCGTGGGGCCCGGCCATCCTCGGCCACGCCCACCCCGGCACGGTGAAGGCAGTGCAGGACGCCGCCGCCAACGGCCTGTCGTTCGGCGCGCCAAGCGAAGCCGAGCTCACCATCGCCCGCCGCATCATCGAACTGGTGCCGAGCATCGAGAAAGTCAGGCTCGTCTCCTCCGGCACCGAGGCGACCATGAGCGCGATCCGCCTGGCGCGCGGCTTCACCGGCCGCAGCAAGTTCATCAAGTTCGAGGGCTGCTACCACGGCCACGCCGATTTCCTGCTGGTGAAGGCCGGCTCCGGCGCGCTCACCTTCGGCAACCCGACCTCGGCCGGCGTGCCGCCCGAAGTCGCGGCGCAGACGATTGTTCTGGATTACAACGACGTCGCCGGGCTGGAGCGCACCTTCTCCGAGATCGGCAACGAGATCGCCTGCATCATCGTCGAGCCCTTCGCCGGCAACATGAATCTGGTCAAGCCGACCGCCGAGTTCATGGCGGCGATGCGCCGCCTGTGCGACCAGCACGGTGCGCTTTTGATCTTCGACGAGGTGATGACGGGCTTCCGCGTCGACCTCGGCTGCGCGCAGAAACTGCTCGGCATCAAGCCGGATCTGACCACGCTCGGCAAGGTGATCGGCGGCGGCATGCCGGTGGGTGCCTTCGGCGGCCGCGCCGACGTCATGGACAAGCTCGCGCCGACCGGACCGGTGTACCAGGCCGGCACGCTGTCGGGCAACCCGGTGGCGGTGGCGGCGGGGCTCGCCACACTCGCTGCGATTTCCGAACCGGGCTTCCACGCGGCGCTCGCCGCCCGCACCGAGCGGCTGGTCAAGGGCCTGACTGCCGCCGCGCAGGATGCCGGCGTCACCTTCTGCGCCGACTCGGTCGGCGGCATGTTCGGCCTCTATTTCGCGGCCAAGCCGCCCACGAGCTTTGCTGAAGTGATGCAGTGCGACAAGGAAGCCTTCAACCGCTTCTTCCACGCCATGCTCGACCACGGCATCTATCTCGCGCCCTCGGCGTTCGAGGCGGGATTCGTCTCGGCCGCGCACAGCGACGCTGACATCGACGCCACCCTCGCCGCCGCGCGCGAGGTGTTCAAGACGCTTTAAAGGCTTTGTCCGCGAAGGACGCGAAGTTCGCGAAAGGGGTATCACCTTCGCGTTTCTTCGCGTCCTTCGCGGATAGATAAAGGTTTTTCCGTATGAACGATGAACTGTCCCCCGAGGACGAGCTGCGCCTCAACGTCCTCTTCAACACCGATCTCAAAGCCGTCCGCATCGACGAATCGAACATGACGCTGTGGGCGCTGACGCCGCAGGGCGAAGCGAGCGTGCCGCTGAAGCCCAACGAGCGTTCCGACCGCTATCTGAAACGGGTGCGCGAGATGCTGTCCGGCCATGCGCTCGGTTCGCCCGGCGGCTATCCGGTGCATCTCACGCGCTGGACGCGGCAGTCGCAGGCCGGGTTGTCGAACCAGCATCTGGCGCAGTTGCTGTTGATTGCCGAAGAAGAGGCGGTGGTCGCGGTGGTGCACTCTCCCGCGTTGACCAACGAGCTGGCGCGCTATGCCTGGTGGTGCATGCCGACCATCGAGAATGCGCGGCTGATGCTGATGCGCGACGTGGTGTGCCAAGGCAGCATGGGCCGCACGCTGGCCGAATTCCTGGTCGATCATCTGGCGTTCCTGCACGAGGACGACGTCGGCATTCTCGATACCGTGGCGGTGATGCTGTACTCGAGCGTGCTCACCGACGCCGAGCGGCTGTCGATCTGGAAGCGCGGCAACAGCCGCAACTCCTATTACGTCGCCTTCCTCGAACTGCAGCCGGACAATCTGCCCAACCCGCGTGCGGCGCGCGCCGACCACGCGGACGTGCCGCATCTGGCCTGCAACCCCTACAGCGTGATGCTTGAGAAAGCGCTGTCGGGGCAGGGGCAGACGTTTGTTGCCACCACCGCAACCATCCTTGAACGCCCGGAAAACCAGGAAGTGGTGAA
This sequence comes from Thiobacillus sp., assembly GCA_049697615.1. GTDB lineage: Bacteria > Pseudomonadota > Gammaproteobacteria > Burkholderiales > Thiobacillaceae > Thiobacillus. The sequence continues at coordinate 22,181 of JBAVWB010000021.1, forward strand.
CCACACGCTGAACGCGCTGGCCAACTGGTGCACACCGCTGCGTCAGGCAGACGAGGCCGTGCGCCAAGCTGCGCGCGAGGCCCTGTTGCAGGCTGCGCCGCAGTTTGAAACGGATTGCGCCGCGCTCGACGCGCTGGCCGCGGTGGACGCGGATACTGTTCGCCCGATCTTCCTCAAGACCACCGCCATCGGCTCGCTGATGCGGCGCAAACTCCAGCCCATCGTCATGCCGCTGCTCGACGCCATCGCGGTGCTGCGACGCCAGCCCTGAAGGACTCCGATCCACTACGGGCTGAAGCCC
>JBAVWB010000022.1:0-23700 GCA_049697615.1 Thiobacillus sp.
CAGATCGCGAGTGGGAAATAATCGTAGTCGATAACAACTCTAAGGATCACACGCGTGCAGTTGTCGAGGAGGCCCAGCGCGACTGGGCACTTTTGCTCTATGAGTTCGAAGGTGAACAGGGATTGTCCCGCGCACGCAACCACGGTATTTCTGTCGCGCGTGGCGAGGTGTTGCTATTCACTGATGACGACGTTCTACCCGAGCCAGAATGGCTCGAAATAACGCTGGCCGGGTTAACGAAGTACCAGGCCGATGCGTGCGGGGGTTACATCGGGCCGATCTGGGAGTCCCCCCCACCGCCGTGGTTAACCGAGCGGTTCTACGGTTTTCTGGCTGTGCGTAACGATCGTAGCGACGACTACATCATCACAGAACCAAGTCAGGCACCCTTCGGTGCGAACATGGCATTCAGAAAAGGCGTGTTCGACCTAATAGGGCAATTCGATACCAGCCGTGGCCGCAAGGGGAAAGTGTTGGCAAGCGGGGAAGATGGCGAATTGTTCGAGAGGATATTGGCCGCACAACTCAAGGTCATTTTCATCGGCAAATCACGTGTGCACCATAAAGTGGAGAGCTTTAGGCTGACCAAGCGATATTTTCGCCGATGGCGCTTTCAGACCAGCCGCAATATCGCGCAAAGTTGTGGACTCGCGGGGGGGCGACGCCTCTTCAACATTCCACTATTTGTCTTTCCTCAGTTCCTGCGTTCAATAGTACGCGTGGCATGGGGCCATCTCACCCAACCCAGCGACGAGGCTTTCAACCGTGAGATGGTTGTCTGTCATTTTCTTGGGCTGATGCAAGGTCTGTACCGATCACGCTGATCTATGGACAACCAACTTACCATTCTCATATGCACCCACAACCGTGCCAACTTGCTCGAACGAACTTTGGCTTCGATCAATGCAGCAAAGATGCCTGCCATACCGGTGCAGATCCTTGTGGCGGCAAATGCCTGCACCGACGATACGCTTGCGCGAATGCAGGCTTACCAGTTGCAACAGGTCAGCAAGGGTTGGCTGCCGCTTTACCTGCTTGACGTACCCACGCCGGGCAAGTCACATGCACTCAATCGCGCCATCCCCGTGATCGACACTGAACTCACTGCCTTCGTAGATGACGATCATCGGATCGATGAACATTACCTGGTCGCCATCGAGCAGGCGGCGCAGGCTTGGCCGGATGCCGGTCTTTATTGCGGGCGCATCCTGCCCGACTGGGATGGCAACGAACCCACCTGGGTACATGACGAAGGGCCTTACCGGATTTATCCGTTGCCGGTTCCGCGCTACGACCAGGGTGGTGCGCCCAAAACCATCACGGCGGAAGAAGGCCCGATTCCCGGTGGCGGCAATCTGGTGGTGCGCCGCCATGTGTTCGAGCTGGCGGGGCAGTTCTCGACCGAACTCGGGCCGCACGGCCACGATCTGGGTGGCGGCGAGGACAGCGAATACGTGCTGCGCGCGATGTCCCGCGGGGCGCGCTGCCAATATGTTCCGGACATGGTGCAATACCACTATGTCGATGCCGAACGTCTGCGCCTCGGCTATCTGCTGAAAAAAAGCTATCAGCGCACGCGTTCGACTTCACGCATTCACGGCAATGGCGCCGTACCACTTTATATGTGGCGCAAGCTTGCAGAGTACGGGTTTCACAGCCTGTTCAGCCTGTCGTGGGCGCGACGGCGGTTTTTCTGGATGCGCATCGCAGCGACGCTGGGCGAGATTCAGGGCCGCCGCGAATCGGGCCATCGCAAAAAAAATCTCGATCTGCCACTCGATCGCGGCATGTTGGGTGTCGAGGCACTCGCGCTGCTAACTGCGGCAAGTGGCCTTGTCGCCTGGTTCGCAAGCGGTGATTCGCGTTGGGCCGGATTGCTTCCGGCCTTGGGGGTTGCCTCGATCGGCACGGTTGCCCTGCTCGCCAAATCGCTGTCGGACTTCTCCCAAACCGGGCCGCACATCCACAATGAAATCCTCAATCATTACCGGGGCTATACCTTGTATGCCCTGGCGCGATTAAGTCTGTGGGCGTTCGCGATCATGCTGTTTCTGGGAAGCGGCGGGGTGCTGGTGTATTACACACTGCGCGTGAGTCTGGGTTGGAATGGCTCGGTATGGATCGCTGCGCTTGCGGCTGCAGGCGGCATACTCGCCGGGTTTTTGCTGCAATTTGTCCGCCTGCTGCGCTTCAACCCCGGGCTTCTGATCGCCTCGATGCACTACCGCACGAGCCGGCTCTATCCGCTGTGGCAGTGGGCTACCCCTGCCCGCATTCATCTGTTGCCGTGGGCTTTGGGGCTTGCCGCCGTGGGAGTGGTTATTGGTGCATCGCGCCAACTCATCGAACAGAATCAGGCGGCTGAACTCATCGCGCTGTGGGCTGCGGTGCTGTTCTATGCAGGGATGATCGCTTGGGCCACCTGGCTGCCCGTGGCACGGCCTGCCCATCGCCGCACCGCGCAAGATCCGGTCCTGCCGCCCAACATCCTGATGATCGGCTCCGACACGCTGCGCGCCGACCGGCTGGGCGCGCTGGGTTATCACCGCGCACTCACACCGCACATCGATGCGCTGGCCGCGCAGGGTGCGCTGTTCGCCAATTGCTACGTGCCCTGTGCACGCACCGCACCGAGTTTGGTGTCGCTGCTCACCGGAACCTGGCCGCACACTCACGGCATCCGCGACAACTATGTACCCGACGATCAAACCCGTCTCACGGTTGCCACGCTGCCGCAATTATTGAAACCACTGGGCTACCGCAGCGCGGCGATCTCTGACTGGTGCGGCGCCGACATGGGCAAACTTTCGTTCGGTTTCGATTACACCGACCTGCCAGAGGACCAGTGGAACCTCAAATATTTCATACGTCAGGGGCCAAAGGATTTACGCCTGTTTGTCTCCCTCTTCACCCACAACCGGCTGGGGCGGATGCTTTTACCAGAACTTTATTACTTAGGCGGCGTACCGCTCACCACGCAAATGGGGCGGCGAGCACGAAGGCTGGTATCGCGCCTGGCCAAAAGTGCCGAACCGTTTTTCCTCAACGTGTTTTATTCCACCACGCACCCTCCATTTGCCTCGGAATGGCCGTGGTACACGCGCTTTGCCGACCCAGCCTATAAGGGCGAATCCAAATTGGCCATGGCCAAACTCACCGACCCGTTCGACATCATCCGCCGCCAAGGCGCGCCGCGCGAGGAATTCGATCTCGATCAGATCGTCGATCTGTACGACGGCTGCGTGGCCGAGTTCGACGATGAGGTGGGCAAGACGCTGCGCCATCTCGATGCCTGCGGGTTGAGCGATAACACGATCGTCGTCGTCTATTCCGATCACGGCATGGAATTGTTCGAGCATGACTCCTGGGGACAGGGCAACTCGGCGGTGGGTGAGGCCAGCCCCAAAATACCGCTCCTCATCCGCGACCCGCGCCGCCCGCCCGCCGGCATCATCAACAAGGTCGTGCGCTCGATCGACCTCGCCCCCACACTGCTCGACCTCGCCGGCGCCCCCGGGGCAGCAGGCATGGATGGTGTATCGCTGGCAGGCTGCTGTGGGGAAACGCCATGCCCGGAGTTCGATGCCTTCAACGAAACCGGTATCTGGATCACGGACATTCCCGGCCTGCCGGAATCGCATTTACGCTACCCAAACCTGCTGGAACTGTTGGAAGTACCAAGGCGCGAAACCGGCACGCTGGCGATTAAGTCCGAATACCGTGAGGCCATCCTCATCGCCAAGGACAGGATGTTGCGGAGCGGGCGCTGGAAGCTGGTGTATCAGCCGCTACAAAAGGGCTATCGGCTGATGCTTTTCGATGTCGAAGCAGACCCTGGCTGCACACGCGACATCATTGACCACCATCCCGAAATCGCTCAGTCACTATGGCAAAAGCTGGAATACTGCATCCCGGCGCAGGAGCGAGTTGCTTCCCCTGTAGCGATCACGCCATGAGCGCGTTCTACGCCACTCAAGGAAATAAAATGCAACAAATGCCGCACATGTAGCGGTTACCTGTACGCAGACCGGATCATGGCTTGGCGACGGGGTCAGGGCAGAAACGGCACCAGGGGTTGGTAGGAGAGCCAATCTTGGGCGGTTCAGGGGGCGATATGCTTGGGGCAGCCGGCTGGTCTGCAGGTGCCGCCGGCACGTTTGCTTCTGGGGATGTCACCGTGGCCGGGTTGGGCGATGGTGATGAGGACGCCACCTCAGCCGCAGGTGCCGGGCTGGGTTGTTTGACCAGCGGTTCAGGATAAGGCAGTTTGCCGCCCAACTCGGTGTAGCGACGCTTGAGTCCCTTTGTATCAGGAATACGCCGCAAGCCCTCTGTGGTCATTTCCAGTGCTTTTTCCTTGTTGCCTGTTTCCAGATAGTAATCTGCCAGTGCTTGAAAAGCGTCCGCTGTACCAAGGTCATAACGTAGTGCCTTGTAGAACTCTGCAACAGCCGCCCCTTTTCTTCCCAATAGTTTCAAGGCTCGTGCTATACCCACATGGACCTCGCCACGCATGACGTAGTCGTCCTTGGTATGACTCAAAATATAATTGAAATTGCCGATTGCAACGTCCACGTTGTATTTCACCTCCCGCTTGTTCCTTATGGATGCGGAATAGGCGCGATCAAGAAATCTCAGGCCATCACAATAGTGGTGCATGTGCATTGTGTTTTCGTCACGCTTGCCCAGCTTGGAATAAACCCGCGCCTGGCACATTGCCTGCTCAGCCGGCGTAGCACCATACGGCTCAACTGCCCAGGCTGGCATGGAGATGAGTAGTAACGCACCCAACCAATATTTCTTCATGTTTTGTTACCCCTCGTCATTTCCCGGGAGAGGGCAAATGTCTTTTCCGCCACCCTTTCCCAGGTAAATTCAGTTTGCGTTCGGGACCAACCACGATGTCCCATTTCCTCGGATTTTTCTCTGTTGAACAGCAGGTTGCCTAGGCCCTGAGATACGGAATCCACGGAGACACCTTCAACACGCAGGCCTGTTACTTCATCGCGTACCGCCGCCCCTGTACCGCCAGCATTCCCTGCAAGTACAGGTTTACCACACGCCGCCGCCTCGATGAACACCATGCCAAAGCCTTCGTTATCGCCATCTATTTCGCGGTTGGGCATGGCGAAGACATCGCAGGCGTTCATCCACCGGGGCAGGTCTTGGTCAGCCACCGCGCCGATCATATGAGCCACACCTTGCAAATTATGTTCCCGGATGAGGCCGATCAGATAGTCCCAGTCTTCGCCGATTCCGGCGAGGACATAATGCACGCCCATGCCCGCCTCGCGCAACCTCGCAATGGAGCGAATGACCTGGTCGAAGCCCTTGCGGCGCGACAGCCGTCCGACCGAGAACACCAGCCTGGCTTCTGGGGGGATGCCCAAACTTTCACGCAAACCAGTGATATCCAAACCCGGTTTGAACACCTCCACATCCACACCAGGATAAATGATGGTGATGCGGGTGGGATCAACACCCATACTCAACAAGGTGTCGCGCGTATGCTCGCTATTAGCGATGACCCGATCAGCGTGACACAGGGCGAATCTCATGGCCTTAAATTTCCCCCCACGCCCCCATGTGGTGAGCTCTTCACCATGCGCATAGATGACTACCTGCCTAAACGTCAGCCGCGCCACCACCCAAGCCACCAATCCTTCAGGCAGCGCTCTGAAGGCATGGATCGCATTGAATCGATGGGTGAGTGCAAGTGACAGCGACTTGAAAAAGAAGCGCGCATACATCGCCAGAGATTCGGGACGCAACCAGGCAACACGCCCGAGGCTCAAGCGGTGGATAGTGTTGGGATGTGCCGCATCGACGGCAGATGCCCCCGGCACATCGGCTGTGACGATGTGGATTTTCTTACCCCCAAGACGTTTATAAACTTCACCCGCCCATACGGCAGTACCGCCCTTCGTGGGCAGGAAAAGTTCGGTCAGCACCAATAAACGCATTCAGCCTCGCACAATCGAAATCAGGTGCCGCACATCAGTTGGCGACGGCTCAAAAATGAATGAATGTGCCCAATTCAGTATTGCTGCGCCACGTTGACCGTGCTTTGCAAGGTAATACGCCAAGTTGAGATAAGCGCTTTTGACCAGTTGCTTCCAGGCAGTGCGGATCGGCAATGGGGCGGCTTTCATTGCGTCGGCCTGGCTGCGTAAGGCGCGCACTGTTTCGGTTTGCGCGCGCAGACGGTTGGATCGGATGAGGCCGGCGTCGTGAACCATATAGACCGCGCCAGCAGCACAACTCACGCCGGCGCGCTGGCTACGCGCACATAGATGCAGCAGGAACACCACGTCCTCGCAAATCCTGAGTTCGAGTGGAAATCCGCCGAGTTCGAGAAACGTGGCACGCGGCAAAGTAAGCATCCGGGTGTCGCTGAATTGCTCCGCGATGTAGTGGCCCAGCGCTGCACCTTCGATCACCGTCTGCCCATGCTCACCATGCTGCGCCAACAATTCACTGCCAAACGAGCTGGCAGTCATTGAAGCGCGCAACAGAGTCCCGTAATTGTCACGGTAGTCAAAATTACCGACCAGGAAATCCAAGGTTGGGTCAGAAGTGATCATTTGCGCGTGTCGTGCCAGCCGCTCGGGGTAATACCAATCGTCAGCATCCAGAAACGCAATCCATTCCCCACTGGCCGCAGCTACGCCCTGATTGCGTGCAGCCGACGGCCCGGCGTTGTCCTGACGCACATAGCGCACACGCCCAGCGTAACCTTTCACGACTTCGCCCGTGGCATCGGTTGAGCCGTCATCGACGACAATGATTTCATGCGCCGGCCAGGTTTGCGCCAGCACTGAATCGAGTGCACGTGGCAACGTAACTGCTGCATTGTAAGCAGGGATGACGACAGAAATCGTTGGCCTCACGAGCTCGTACCCCACAGCGTTTTCCATTCGTCGAATGACTGCCCCAGCTGAGCTTCCAACGCGCGGGTCTGCGCTTGTTGCAACGGGCGCAAATACGCGATGACAGCGTCCATATCGGCTTCGCGCCGTGGAATTTTTTTCTCCACCAGCGCCACGCCGGCGCGTCGTAATGCGGGTGGACAATATTTCCCGACCGCCCCCCATAATTCCGAGTAACGCAGACGTTCGAGCAGCCCCATGCCGGTGCGTTTTTGCCGTACCTTTTCCGGGGTGACGTTGTGCGCGGCGGTGAGTGCCTGCGGTATGAAATCGTTATCCACACCGAGCCATGCAAACACTGCTCGCACAGCCGCTTGTGGGTCGCGCTTGAGCTCTTCGAATGTCAGTGCATACACACGTTCACGGCCAAATCGCTCAAGATAGGGTTGAAGCTGGTAGGCATAATGGCTGACATCGGTGTAATGCGGGTCGTTGCGAATGGCTTCCAGCGGGGCGCGCAACTCGCCGCGGTGTTCCACCATATGCCAGTAATGGCTGAGCGTTCGTTCGACCGGATCGCGCATGATGTACACAAAACGCGCCTGGGGATTGTAGGTAGCGATTTTGTCCACTACGCCGTCGATTCGGGGACGTTTAGAGTAATCCGTGCTGGACTCACCAAAATATCGCGTCTTTGGCTTGACCTTGAACAGGGCCAGATAGGCCGACTCATCTTTCCAGAATCCCATGCGCCACATTTCCGGCCAAAGGCTTTTTAATTGGCCGGACGGGACAAAATAACAAGGCTCCTTGGGTTCGCTCATCGATATTTCAGGGTGTTGTGACAACAACTCATGCAGGGTTGTGGTTCCTGACTTCATCGCACCAATCAGGAAAAGATTTGGTCTATTTTTCATCGCTGATCAAATTTCATTTGAATTGATGCCTACCATTAGTTGGCGCAGGACACGCTGCAACCGTCGCGCATGGAAAACCAGCGTCTTCACCACTTTGTTACACCCGTTATTCAAACTCATGGGCTTGATGTCGTAAACAACCTGATGCCTGATCAATCCAGAACAAAGCTAACAGGATTCGTGCCAAACGGCAGGCTCGTTTATATTGTCGGACATTATCCCGCATCACTCTGACACACGACACCATGGATGGCATTTTTGGCTGGCTGGGCAACCACGGCGCGCATCAGGATCTGATCAAGCACATGGGGCAGGCGGCACGCCTGTCGCCGGAAAGCGCGCTGAACGCGCACAGCAGCCCGATACTGGGGGTGGCGGGCTGCTCGCGCCTTGGCAAGGCCGATATCCACGTTGAGAACGGGCTGGCCGCGGCATTGTACGGACGACCGCGCTTTCTCGACGCCGATCTGGCCTTCATCGCCCGCGACCAGAATCCGGCCATGGCGGTAGCGCACGGCTGGCTACGCTTCGGCGAAACACTGCCCACCCTGATGCAGGGCAATTTCGCCTTCGCCGTGCTCGAACCGCTGAAGAAAAAAGCCTTTCTGGCGCTCGACCGCGTCGGCGCCGAGCGTCTGTGCTATGCCAAACGCGGCGACCAGCTGGTGTTCAGCAGCAGCGTGCAAAGCGTGGCGGCCCACCCCGCCGTCGGCCGCGTCATCGACCCACAGGCTATCTACGACTATCTCTATTTCCACACCATTCCCGCGCCGCGCAGCCTCTATCAGGGCGTGCACAAACTGCTGCCGGGGCAGACCGTCACCCTAAAAAATGGCCAGGTCAGCACCGGGTTTTACTGGCAGGCCGATTACACCCCGATCGATCCCGGCTTCGAACCCCAGCGCGACGACTTCCGCAAGCTGCTGGATCAGGCGGTGCGCGATGCCGATGCGCCCGCCACCGCCGCCTTCCTCTCCGGCGGCACCGACAGCTCGACCATCGTCGGCGCCCTCACTGCCGCGCGCGGCGCGCCGGTGGACACCTTCTCCATCGGCTTCGACGCCGACGGATTCGACGAAATGGAATACGCGCGCTGCGCCGCCGAGCGCTACGGCAGCCGCAGCCACGAGTACTACCTGAAGCCGGCCGACATCGTGACCGCGATCCCCATCATCGCGCGCGAATACGACGAGCCGTTCGGCAACAACTCGGCTGTGCCGACCTATTTCTGCGCCAAGGCAGCGCGCGAGGCGGGGTTCGAGCGCATGTTCGCCGGCGACGGCGGCGATGAAATCTTCGGCGGCAACGCACGCTACGCCAAGCAGGGCCTGTTCGAAGCGTATGCCCGCCTGCCCGCCGCGCTGCGTCGGGGGGTGATCGAGCCGGTTGCGAACTTGCCGGGGCTGTCGGGCCGGTTTCCGCTCTCCAAGCTGAAAAGCTACGTCGCCCAGGCCAAGGTCGGGCTGCCGCTGCGTCTGGAAAGCTACAACTTCCTGCACCGCACCCCGCTCGACCAGATTTTTTCTGATGATTTCATCCATGCCGTCGATCCTTCGACGACCGACGCGGCATTGACTGAAATCTATGAACGCACCACCTCCGACCATTACATCAACCGCCTGATGCACCTGGACCTGAAGTTCACCCTGGCAGACAACGACCTGCGCAAGGTTGGCACCATGACCGAAGCGGCGGGCATCGAGGTGCACTACCCGCTGCTGGACGACCGCCTGGTCGCCTTTGCCAACCATTTGCCGGTCGACTACAAGGTGCGCGGGCAAAAACTGCGCTGGTTCTTCAAGGAAGCGCTGGCCGACCTGCTGCCGGAAAAGATCATCAACAAGAGCAAGCACGGCTTCGGCCTGCCGTTTGGCGTGTGGAGCAACCAATATGCGCCGCTCGGCGAGCTCGTCGGCGACAGCCTGTCGGACTTCAAGAAGCGCGGCTGGATCCAGCCGGCGTATCTGGATCACATGCTCGCCATGCAGCGCGGCCAGCACGCCAGCTATTACGGGGTAATGATCTGGGTGATGATGATGCTGGAACGGTGGCTGCAAGAGAACGGGCATTAAGCCAAGTTCCTAGCCCCCGATATACATTTCCTATCAAGGTGCGTCACTTCCTAGCCGCTCGATCACTTGTGGATTTTCCAAAATAAACCGGTGCATTTCCGACTTGAGCTGATCCAGATGGTGCGGCAAGGATGGCGGATCGACTTTGACTCCAAACCCTCCGGTCTCATGGCTTTTCCCGCATTGTCTGTCGAGCATGGCAGCAAGCATCAGATCGCCCAAATCGTGGCGGTAGTGTGCCGGCTCCCAGAACCATTGAAGTTCTGAACGTTTATCACCGGGTGACGGCGGAAGCTCTGTCGAATATTGATCGACGGCATTGAAATCCCAGAGCGGGACTGCGTATTCCGCCGCGATTTTTGTTAGCTGCCGCTTCCATTCCTCCAACAGGGGCCACTTTCCAGACATATCGATCTGTATCAGGTAATCGATGTGGTACGGGTTGATAAACAACACCACATCAACGTCATGAGTGTTCGCCCATTCCAGGAGGCGCCGCAAAGCTTGCAGGGGCATGGTTAGCTGACCGTGCACATCCAGAACGCCGATTTCGTTTTGCTGCAGGCGTTTTTTTACCTCCAGGTTCTTTTGCCTGAAAAGCACGGCCTGCCCTTCGTTGCGAATGATCGGGCGGTAGTCGAGCGCGGGGTTGAAGCCATCCTCGCGGCGCGTAGCGGAATCCTTGTCCCGCTGCGTTGCGACAGTCATGAATGAATCCCCCAAGGCAATCAAAGAGAACAGTCCGCTGAAGACATCCTCTCCTTGCTGAAGGCTGATGCCGTATCCATAATTTGAACCCGGCTTCAGCCGGCCATCGAAGCTTTTTCCCAGACGGTTCCAGTCGATTTCTCCAGTGGGTTTCGACGCGTCGACCAGAAAATCCAGAAAATCAACGCCGAACAGAACACGCTTTGCCTTGCCGCTTTCAACGGCGTGCTGAACGTAGCGTGTTTGCATGAACACATCGGCGCCCGGAATGCCGGTATTGAAGACGGGCTGATCTGTTTCCTTCCAGCATGCGCTCTGCGGGTTCAGCCCCATCTCGGGCCTGGAATTGCCCCCGATGACCACCTTAGGCTTTGCCCTTGATGCCATGTAGGGCTTGATCACGCGGACTCTTTCGGAGGCGGTTGGCTTGAGTTCATTGAACCCGGATATGCGGCGTGTACCAAATAAGCTGTATGGATCGACCAGGTAGTTGAACCCGGCACCCAGTATGCAGACGAGCAGAAATGTGGCGACAAGCATCCACAGGAATCGCTTGTGTGAATTTGAGTTGCCCATAGTTCAGAACTGGAAATACAGGAATTCGGAGATTCTGCTCATGGCGAACACACCTAACGCGGCGACCACGCCCATTGTGACAGCCCAGTTGATGCATGGCTTCCAACTCAGCGCCGAGTGAAGTCTTGTCATGAGGCGAATCTCGTTCTGTGCGTCGGTCTGGTGCTGTTGTATCACAGGCTCGAATCGGGTCATGATCTGTTGCGTGTTGGGCATTGCCACAACAATTGTTAGCAGGAGGGCAATCCATAGCCACGTAAAAATGAACTGACTACCGCCGCCCAGGTAGCTGGTGAATCCAAAATCAGCCAGCATCTGCCACGAAAGACCGAGCTTGGCCGCAACCGCATTCGGCACAGCGGCTCCATTCAACCCTGCCATTCCCTGCAGCATTTCCAGCGCTGCGTCGAAGCTGTTAGCGCGAAAGAAAACCCAGCCAATCACGACTGCCATGAATGTCGTCAACCATGCGAGCAGTTTCCTGAGACGTTTGGGTAGTCGGGTTTTGGGCGAGAATCGGCCTGAAAGATTGCTCCAGGCGTGATTGATGCACAGGTAAAGACCGTGCAAACCACCCCAAACAAGAAAAGTCCAACCGGCCCCATGCCACAGTCCGCCGAGCAGCATGGTGACCATCAGGTTGATGTATCGCCGAACCGTTCCCTTGCGGTTGCCCCCCAGAGAGAAATACAGGTAATCACGCAAAAAACGCGAGAGCGTCATGTGCCAGCGGCGCCAGAATTCGACAATATTGGTTGCCTTGTAGGGCGAGTGGAAATTAAGCGGCAGCTTGACTCCGAACATGCGCGATAGCCCGATTGCCATGTCGGAATAACCCGAGAAGTCGAAATAGAGTTGGAAGGTGTAGGCCAGTGCACCGCCCCATGCCTCAAATAAAGTCAGGGTCTGCCCGACAGCGGCAGCGTCAAATACGGGGGTTGAGTATTGAGCAACGCCATCAGCAAGAACTGTTTTTTTGAAAAGTCCAATGATGAAGACCGTCAGGCCGACGGAAACATTCTCCCAGTGCGGGCGGTAGGTCTGTGCCTGCGCGAACTGCGGCATCATCTCCTTGTGATGCAGCACCGGCCCCGCGATGAGATGCGGAAAATAGGTCACGAAGAGTCCGTAATGGATGAAGTTGCGTTCCTTCACCTCGCCCCGATAGGCATCGACCAGGAAGGCGATCTGCGTGAAGGTGAAGAATGAAATCCCGAGCGGCAGGATGACCTCCTCCAGATGCCACCCTGTACCCAACAACTGATTGGTGTTGGCCAGGAAGAAATTTGCATATTTGTAATAGGCCAGGAGAGCAAGATTTCCGCTGACAGCCGTAATCAGCATGCCCTTTGCCCAGGCCAGCCTGCCACGATGATGCTCCCGGGAAATGGCCGAACCCATCGCAAAATTGAACAGGATGGAACCGATCAGCAGGCTGACGTAAGCGGGATTCCACCAGCCATAGAAAAACAGCGACGCGGCGAATAGCCAGAGCGCGGCGAGGGATCGGCTGTAACGGCCGATGACGAAGAAGGCCGCGAAGGTGACCGGAAAGTAGAAAAACAAAAACTCGTATGAGTTGAACAGCATGACTTTGGCGTTATTTACGGAGCAACATATTTAGCTCCTGAAACATGGCGGGGAAGTCATACGACGCACGGCTCACGGAACATTGGCAATTCAATCCAGCCGCTGACTGACACAATAGCCTCATTGTCATTTACGCTGCCACGCGGGTGTTTTATCCCAACGCGTCGAGGGGTGAATGGGCGGCTTGTCCGGACCGTTCACCACACCCAGCGGCACTCCGCCCAACACACCTGAAAACTTGGCCGCCAGCACCAGAATAATCATCAGGTGATAGGTCAAGTCGAAGTAAGACAGTCCGAGAAACGCACCGCCGGCCCCATATCCGATCAGGCTGACCTGGATCATCGCAGCCAGATCAGCCGCCCATTTGCGCTGAGGGTCGTTTTTGCACTCGCGTATCACCTGGTTGGCACGCAGCCAGGCGAATACCGCAAGCAGGATGAACATACCGAACCCGATGAAGCCATGTTCACCCATCACTTCGAAGTAGATGCTGTGGACATCGTGCACCCGGAAGGGCTCGGGCGCGTATTGACTGAAGGTCGGTGCCCTGAACATTTCGAACCCCCCCCCGGTCACCCGGTCCTTCGCCACATTGAACGCGGTGTGCCAGGCGTTGATGCGCCCCAGCGCCGATTCGTCCTCCTGGTAATTCTGGATGGAATGCATGCGGTCGTACCATTCCTGAGGCATCACCGCACCAATGATCATGACCGCAATCACCAGATAGAAGCCGGTGACGAACTTATGGCGGCTTTTGAACCACAGGAACAAGCCCATGGCGGCCATTGCCAGCAAGCCCCCGCGTGACTGGCTGCCGATGGCAGCGACTCCGGACAACACCATGGCTGACGCCAATCCCATGCGGACCCATTTCTGAGTGGCTTGCAGATGCAAATAACGAATCAGAGGAATCAGCATCGCCAGCACCAGTGCCATTTCATTATTCCCACCGAAGAAAGTGCCTGCCGGACCCTGAACGCGATAGGCGCCCCCATGCACAATGGTGAAGATGCCACCCTTGACCCCGTAATAGCCCAGTGACAAGGCGATGATCCAGATCATCCAGTGCAGATGCTGGCGTTCCTTGATGATCATGGCGGTGAGGAAAACCATGAGCTGGATTTTCCAGACCTTGTTCCACTGGAGCCACGCCAGATCGGGATAGAATGAAAATAGTGTGGTGATGAGCATCCAGCCGATGAATATCACCAGCAATACCGTCTCGCGCGTCCAGACCATTTCCTTTTTCTCTTTCGAGAACAGGAAAGCCGTGATGGTGACGATGGCGCAGATGGAAGCGAAAGGAAAATCGTAGGCAAAGCCCCAGGTCTGCCGATGCGGATTCATATAGCCCAGCCAGCACCACAGCAGGATGCCGATCCAGGGCCGCTTGAAGATAAACGGCAGCACCCCAAAGACTATCGCGGTGACCAGTATGTCTCTCATGTGTTTTGCCCCGATGCTTCCTGCGTGAACCAGCGAACCCGGCGTGGGAGCGCAACCTTGGCCAGCATGCCGGAAGCCAGCCGAGCAGCAAGTGCCTGTTCGTGACTCAGGCCGCGATCCTTGACCTGATACAGACGGCCCTTACCCGGCTGCACCCTGCCAAGCTGCTCGCCCTGTGCGAGCCGTGCAATGGCTTCAGCGTAGACTTCAGCACCATCCTGCACCGCGCGCCAGAACAGCACCAGTTCGCTGTCGTCCTCGCGCACTTCCGGGCTGATGTGGGCGATGAGGCGGCCGGTGTCGATGCCAGCGTCGATGTAATGCAGGGTGCAGCCAACCTTATCAGGTTCACCGTTATACAGCGCCCAGAAGGTGCAGTCTGCGCCGCGGTACTCGGGCGACAGTCCGCCATGCAGGTTGATGATGCCAAGGCGACCTTCGTTCAGCAGGCCGCCTCGGATCAGCGAGGTGCCGAATACGCAGATCAGGTCGGGTTGAAGTTCCTTCGCCAGTTTCACGACGTCGGGGTGGTTGATATGCGGAACCTCGCGCACCAGTTCGGGGCGGTCGAGCCGTGGTTCACTATTCGGGAAGAAGAACTTCGCCTCGGGGTTGCCGGTGTAGCGGCGACGGTCGCGCAGCCAGCGCCAGGCCTTGCGGAAAAGATTGTCGGGGCGCAGCTTTTTCAGGGTCTTTTTCAGGTTCCACTCGCCGCCGGTTTCCTGCACGATGGCGAGCGCCTCCCCGGCGCGACACAGGGCGTTGGCCACATGCAGGTGGCGGGCGCTGCGCCCGCACAGGATCATGAGCTTCAGCCGGCTCATCGCGCCAGCCCCCTGGCCGCAGCCGGAACGGGGGGCACGGCGACATTGGCCATGTCCATGATCAATGCATCGGCAAAGAACTTGGCTGCCCAGTTGGGGAATTCAAAGCGTGAATACGCACCCCAGATCGGCGCCGACCCGGGAATGGCGCCGCGCACGATGGCGTCGTCCTCTTCCAGCCGCTGGGTGCGCTTGACGTAGGCGATCGCGCGCCAAGCAGCATCACGGTAGCTTTTATCTCCGGTGATCTGCGCCAGCCGCAGCCAGCACAGCGCCATTTGAGCTATGCCGGTGACACAGGCGTAGTTTGCCGTCGGCGTCCAGCCGTCGTCGTAGGTTCCGGCGAGCCAGCCATCGCTGCGCTGTTTTTCCATCAGGCCACGCGCGGCGATTTCTGCCGCGTTGAGATAACGCTCCTCGCCCAGCAGCACCGCCACTTCGATGAAGCCGCGAATGGCGTAGGCGATGGTGTGGGTGAAGGGGTGCCGGCCCGGCACGAAGGCATTGGTGGCGAACCAGCCGCTCGGCGTCTGATGGCCCAGTGCCCAGTCGAGGTTGCGCCGGGTGGCTGCGAGGAATTCAGGTTCGTTCGCCACTACGCCCATGGCCGCCAATGCCCAGATGGCGCGCGTGTTGTAGACATGTGGCACACCGTTGTGCTCGTACTTGCGATAGCAGCCGTCCTCGTCCTGCTGCGCCACCAGCCAGTGGCCGGCGCGCACGCCGGCGTCCAGGCAGTCCTGGCGATTCAGCGACGTGTAGCCCGCCACCAGGCCATGCATGATCTGGCCCTGATTGAAAATCACCGGGTGGCTGCCCGCCTCTCCGAAATGCCCGGGGAATGCGCCTTCTTCGGTTTGCAGCGAGAGTTCCCAGTCGATCATTTTCTGTGCGCGTTCGATCAGTTCCGGGCGGCCGAGGTATTCCGCGGCGGCAATGAAGGTCTCGATGATGTAGCCGGTGGTTTCGGGGTAGCTGGGCAGCCACCCATCCTCGAAGCTCCAGCCGGCGGCGACCCCGCCCGCATCGGGTTTGTGGTTGCGTACGTCCTGCGCACTACACAACCAGTCGATGGCGCCTCGCAAATGGGTGCGATTGTCCTGCTCGGGCTGGTGGGCTGTTCCGGCGATGTCCTGCATCACCAGGCGAAGATGGCGCCCTTGCCAAGGCTTGTATCGCAGAGGGAGCTGGATGAGGGATGAAGGTTTCATGATTTGGTTCAGGTCAGTTCGCGTTTAGGCAATAGCCTGCTTCAAAGTATCGGCAATGGGCACATGGCTCACCACGTAGCGATGCTTGCCGGAGGCTTCGGGCGGAATATCGTCAAGCATGCGCAATTCCACCTGGAGCGTTTCACCCAGGCGGGCGTGCAGCCCTGCTATCACAGCATTGCGGGCGGTCTCGTTCCAGTTGGCATCCGGCACGATCTGCACTTCCATGCGGTCGAGCGCATGCTGGACGCACTTGAATTGTGCAATGCCCGGCACGGCGCGCAATACATAAATCACGGCCAGCGCATGCATGACTCGGCCATCGGCGGCGACGACAAAATCGGTCTGTCGTCCCGTCACCTCGGCAATGACATGCAGTCCCTGCCCCCCGGAGGCCGGCTCGCTGGACAGCCGTAGCACATCGCCGGTTCGATAGCGGATGAAGGGCTGGGCCTCTGAAGTCAGGCCGGTGATCACCGCCTCGCCCGCCTCGCCCGGCGCCACCGGCTGGCCGGCTTGGTTCAGCACTTCGACGATGTGGCTTTCGCTCATCAGCAGCATCTGCCCGCCTGGTGCCTCGTGTGCGGTGAAGCCGATGTCGCGACTGCCGAATTCGTTCGCCACGGGCGCGCCGAATATACGGGCGATGAGTTCGCGCTGGTGCGGGTAAAGCGGTTCGCCAGTCGTGCACACCACACGCAGCTGCGGCAAACGCAGCGTGCGTTGCCGCGCCTCGGCATGGGCGGCCAGCAAGGCGACGCTCGATGCGTATCCATACAGACATTTGGGCTTCCAGGCCTGCAAAGCGTCCAGATATTCGTCCATGCGCTCGGGCGACATGGCAAAGGCGTTCAAGACCAGTTGGTTCACCAGCCGATCGCGCAGCGTCTTGATGCGGTCGGTCTTGTTCAGTTCGACCGGCGCTCCCCAAAGATAGGCTTCGCGCTCGCCCGGCTCCACGCCCCACCAGCGGCGCGCGCGCATGCGCCCGGCTGCGTCGGAGGCCTGACGTGTGCGGCCGAAATAGAAGATCAGCGGCTCGCCGCTCGAACCGCCGGTGGTGTACGAAAAAACACCGCCGGGCACCCCGCGCCAGACCAGTTGGTCGACGTTGTCGCGGGCGTCGCGCTTGTTCATCGTCGGCAGTCGCGTCAGGTCAGCCAGCGTCACTGTCCCCGCCCTGACGGCTTCATTCAGCCCCGCGGCACGCAGACGCTCGGCGTGCCAGGGACTGTGCCCCAGCGCGCCAGCCAGCAACTGATTCAGGCGCTGGGCCTGATAGGCCTCGATGCCCTCGCGCGACAGCCATTGCGTACGTTCGATCTCGGCGAGCATGGCAAAGGTGGGGCGGTGCATCGCCGCTTCCTGCGCGCGGTAGATGCTGCGGGCGAACCAAGCGGGGACGCTCATGGCTTCTCCTGATGGGGCAGTGCCCGAAAACGCGCCAGCAGTTCGTCGCACAAGTTCATCACGGCAGGTGCGATGTCCGGCGGGCTGCGATGCTTTACCGAACGTGCATGAATGCGCCCGGCAACCCGCTGATTGAAGCCCTGCAAGCCAAGGAAATCGTAGACTGCCGCCACTTCACGCATGGGGTGCTGCACCAGATCTTCGTAAAACACCACGCGCACGCGAGGATCGGCGGCCAACTGCTGCTCGAAAAAAAGCGCATTGCGATAAAACCACATGATCGCCGCACCCTCGGCTTCGCTTGCGTCCGGGTGGTAGAGCGCGGCGAGCAACTCACGGGTGGCCTTTGACATGCCGCGTCCGCGCCAGCCATTTTCATCACCCTGCGCCAGCCTGCTCCATTGCGGCACGAAGTTTCCGAAAGACTTGATCGCCGAATTGACGCTGTCGCGCCAGTCGCGAACCACCCAAAGGGTTTTTGAGGGGATGAACGTATCCATCAAGGGCTTGATACGGTCGAGCTCACACAGGGCCTTGATGACAAATACCGGTGCCGGACATTTGCCTGTAAGTTGCCGTATCACGGCCAGGTCGCGCATTTCATAACGCTCGAATGCGCGCGGGTCGGTTTCATGGAACACCTGCGTATCTGCGCTGGCATCCAGCACATCCATCAGCAGATTGGTGCCGGAGCGCTGCATGCCGGCAACGAACACATGCTGTGCAACCGGGCGCGGCAACAGGCGCTGGCGAATGGATTTTCCTTGCCGCCATAGCACATGGCGAATGCGCATTGGCACACTGCGTGCGTCGTGGCCGGTGGTGGGCTTGAAGGTGGTCATTGTTCGGCGGCCGCCGTCGGCGCAGACGGTTCGGTGGCAGGTGTCGGAGAAAACAGATGCTCGTATGCCCGCAGTAACTGCGTCACGCGCTTGTCCCAC
Organism: Thiobacillus sp.; assembly: GCA_049697615.1. Taxonomy (GTDB): domain Bacteria; phylum Pseudomonadota; class Gammaproteobacteria; order Burkholderiales; family Thiobacillaceae; genus Thiobacillus. The sequence continues at coordinate 18,568 of JBAVWB010000022.1, forward strand.
TGATTATCGAGGGCATATTCGAGGATCGCGGCGCGGTCCCATGCCTTGCCGAGTGCGGCATCCAGCGCCTGCTGCAAGGCTGCGCTGTCACCGAACGGCACGATGCTGCCGAGCTCTCCGCGGCATACCACTTCGACATTGCCGCCGACGTCGGTGGTGATGACCGGCAGGCCGCAGGCCATGGCTTCGAGAAATACATTGGCCCAGCCTTCGTTGCGGGTGGCGAGCACGAAGACATCGGATGCGGAGAGCGGCCATTTGAGTTCATCCGGCGACAGTGCGCCAAGGAAATGCACGCGATCGGCCAGCCCCAGCCGCGCAACCTGGGCGGTGAGTTCGGCACGGTTGTCGCCCTCTGGACTGGCGCCGCCGACGATGGCGTAATGCAGGTCGGGATGGCGCTCGAGCAGCGCCGGCATCACCTCGATGACGCGGTGCATGCCCTTGCGCGGAACCAGCGCGCCGACCGAGACGAGTACTTTGGCGTCCTGCGGCAGGCCGTGTTTCTGGCGCGCTGCAACGCGGTCGACGGGCTGGAAGCGTGCGATGTCGATGCCGTTGCCGATGACTTCGGTCTTGTCGGGATCGACACCGAGCTCGATCGCCAGCCGGCGCAGGGAGTCGGACACCGAGAAGACCCGGGCGGCGGACTTCAGGGTGCGCGACAGGCGCGGGCGCAGTGCGGCATTTTTGCTGTGCGGCACTTCGGTGCCGCGCAGGGTGATGGTCACCGGCAGGCCCAGCCAGCGCCCCAACCGGGTGGCGGCTTCGCCATCGGGATAGGTGAAGTGGGCGTCGATCAGGCGCACGCCCTGGCGCTTGAGTGTGCGCATCAGGCCGAGGCTCGCCAGCGCCATCGACCAGCCGTCGAACTGACGCAACAGGCCGGGCACCGACAGGTAGCGCGGATGGTAGACGCGGATGCCCTGCTGGATTTCCAGCGCGGGGGCTTGCGGGCGGTAGTTGGGGCGCAGCAGGCGGATCAGCGACTGGCCGGGAAACCACGGCTGCGGCGAGACGACGACGAGCGGCCGGTGCTGCGCGACGCGGAACATGCGCTCGCGGATGAACAGCCCCGCACCAGGGCGCGCCACACTGGGAAAGAGTGCGCTGAACACGACCAGATCGATGTGGTCGGATGTGCGATCTTCAGCCAAGTGCGGTCACCATTCCGGGTTTGACGAGGCCACCGTACACGCCGCGGTAGCGCGCCACGCTGGCGGCCCAGTTGCGCTCGGTTTCGACGAACTGGCGGCCGTTACGCTTCATGCTGTCCCAGCCCTGCTCGTATTTGAGCAGCCCCACCACCTTGCTGGCCAGATCGCCGGGATTGCCGGCGTGGAACAGCACGCCGGTCTTGCCGTCCTGGATCAGTTCCTTGTGGCCGCCGACGTCGGACGCCACCATCAGGCGACCCTGCGCCATCGCTTCCAGCGGCTTCAGCGGGGTGACGAGTTCGGTCAGCCGCATCGGATGGCGCGGATACACCAGCACGTCGACCAGATCGTAATAGCGGTTCACATCGCCGTGCGGCACGCGCCCGGTGAACACCACGCGGTCCATCAGGTCGAGCGCCATCACCTGCTGCTTCAGCGCGGCATCCTGCGGCCCGCCGCCGACCAGCAGCAACTTGACGTCGGGCATCTGCTTCGCGATGGTCGGCAAGGCGGCGATCAGGAGATCGAGGCCTTCGTAGGCATAGAACGAACCGATGAAGCCGAGCACACGGCTGCTGCCGAGGCCAAGCTTCATTTTCAGCTCGGGGTCGGGCTTGCCGCCCATTTCGAATTTTTCGACGTCGACGGCGTTGGGGATGACGGTGATCTTGTTCGCAGGGATGCCGCGCGCGGCCAGGTCGCGGCGCAGGCCCTCGCAGATGACGGTGACGGCATCGGCGTTTTTCACCGCCCAGGTTTCCAGCGCGCGGGTGAGTTTGTAGCGCAGGCTGCCTTCCTTCGTGCTGCCGTGGTCGACCGCGGCGTCTTCCCAGAAGGCGCGGATTTCATAGACGACCGGGATGCCGAGCTTGCGGCCGACGCGGATGGCCGGCACCGCGTCGAGCACCGGCGAATGCGCGTGGATGATGTCGGGCTGCAGTTCTTTCGCCAGGCCCAGCAGGCGTTTTTCAATCGCGCCCATCACCGCGAAGGGGTCGCCGCCGGGCAGCCTGGCGAGCAGACCGGTGGGTTGGGGCGTTCGGTAGAAGTGCAGGCCGTCGGCGTCTTCTTCCGCCACCGTGCAGTTGATCTGCTTGGGACCGGACAGGTGATAGGTGTCCCAGCCCATCTTGCGCTGGTTGCGCAGGATGGCCGCGCTGCGGAAGGTGTAACCAGAGTGCAGCGGCAGGGTGTGGTCGAAGACGTGGAGGATTTTCATGGTGTGTCAGCTTATTTCATGCCGTCATTGCGAGCGCAGCGCGGCATACGATTCCACATGGGCTTGAGCCCATAGTGGATCGGAGTCCTTGAGGGCAATCCAGAATGGATGCACAGTTCATTCGTCATTCCGGCGAAAGCCGGAATCCAGTCGGATTGAAGCGCTGGACCCCGGCTTTCGCCGGGGTGACGGCATGAAGGGTGTTGCAGGCAACGACTGGTTTGCTTCGCTGCGCTCGCAATGACGGGCATAGGGGTGGCGCTCATGCGGCCTGCCGCTCCGATTCGTCCATGCCCAGCACCTGGCCGAGGAAGGCGTCGAACATCAGCACGGTCCACAGGATCACCGAATAATCGCGGCGGCCGGACTGGTGCGCCTCAACCACGTCGCGCAGGAAATCCTGGTTGAACATGCCGGTGGACGCCAGCCGCTCGCCCAGCACCACGCTGCGGATGGTGGCGGCGAGCGGGCCTCGGAACCAGGCAGCGAGCGGGACGGAGAAGCCCATTTTCTTGCGGTACAGCACGTCGTTCGGCAGGTAGGGCTCCATCGCCTTTTTCAGCAGGTATTTGCCTTCGGTGCCGCGCAGCTTGAGATCGACCGGAAGGCCGGAAACCCAGCCCATCAGTTCGTGGTCGAGCAGCGGTTCGCGCACTTCCAGCGCGTGGGCCATGCTGGCGCGGTCAACCTTGGTGAGGATGTCGCCGACCAGATAGGTTTTGATGTCGAGATACTGCACCAAGGACAGCGGGTCATCGGTGGGCGATACCACGGCGTGGCGGCGCAGCACTTCCACCGCCTGGTAGCCCTGCAGTTCGCGCTTGAAGGATGGCGAAAACAACTGCGTGCGCTGCGCGTCGGACAGCAGCGAGACGCCGTGGAAATAGCCCTCGACGGTGTCGCGCGCCAAGGCCTCGAAAGTGGTCTTGGCGCGGAACATTTTCGGCGCCCAGTCGGCCTTGGGATACAGCTTGCCGAGCACGCCGAACAGCGGGCGGCGCAGCGCGAGCGGCATCACGGTGCGCATGCGCTCCTCGTAGCGGAACCAGCGGTAGCGCCGGTAGCCGGCGAAATGCTCGTCGCCGCCATCGCCCGACAGGGCGACCTTGACGTGCTTGCGCGCCAGTTCGCACACACGGTAGGTCGGCAGCGCGGAGGAGTCGGCGTAGGGCTCGTCGTAGATTCCGGCAAGCTTGCCGACCAGGCTGAAATCGTCGGCGGCAACGGTCTCGACGTGGTGCTTCGTTTGGTAGCGGTCGGCCACCTGCTGGGCGAATTCGATTTCGTTGAAGGCGGGGTCGTCGAAGCCGATCGAGCAGGTGTTCACCGGGGCGGTCGACTGCGTGGCCATCATCGCCACCACGGCGCTGGAATCGACGCCGCCCGACAGGAAGGCACCCAGCGGGACGTCGGCAATCATGCGCAGGCGGATCGATTCCTGCAGGCGTGCGACCAGTTCGTCCATCGCGGTGGCCTCGTCCTTCACCTCCACCGGGGTGAAGGGCATGTCCCAGTACTGCTTCGGCAGCGCGCGCGCCTCGCCGCGCTTGAGGGTGAGGCTGAAGCCGGGCGGCAGCTTGCAGACGCGCTTGAAAATGGTGCGCGGCTCGGGCACGTAGCCGTAGGCGAAATATTCCTCGACCGCGAGCGGGTCGATGTCGCGCGCCATGCTGGGATGCACCATCAGCGACTTCAGTTCGGAACCGAAAATGAATTCACCGGTGTCGAGGAAGGCGTAATACAGCGGCTTGACGCCGAAGCGGTCGCGCACCACGAACAGGGTGCCCTGCTTGCGGTCCCACAGCGCGAAGGCGAACATGCCGCGAAAGCGCTCGACGCAGGCTTCGCCCCAGGCTTCCCAGGCGTGGACGATGACTTCGGTGTCGGAGTGGGTGCGGAAGGCGTGGCCGAGTTCCATCAACTCGGGCACCAGTTCCTGGAAGTTGTAGATCTCGCCGTTGAAAACGACGACAACCGAGTTGTCCTCGTTGAACAGCGGCTGCTGGCCGGTGGACAGGTCGATGATGGACAGGCGCCGATGCCCCAGCCCCACGCCCGGCTCCAGGTGCAGGCCGCCTTCGTCGGGGCCGCGATGGAACTGGGTTTCGTTCATGCGATTGAGCAGATCACGTGAAATCTCGCTCGCCTCGCGGGTGTCGAAAATGCCGGTTATGCCGCACATAGGATCAGGGTCGGGTTACAGGGTTGAAGGGGCGGGTTGTTGTAGGAGGCCCGCCCTCGGGCCGATTGCGGGCTTCCGCACGGTGCGGGCAATCGCGGCGAGGGCGCCGCTCCTACAGGAGGGCATGTCGACATCCCGGTTCCGTTGACGGCTCGCCGTCATCATGTTCTCTCCAAGGTCTGGTCATACACCGCGGCATAGGCCTCGGCCATGGCCGGAATGCTGAAGCGCTGCACCGCCTGCCGCCGTGCGGTTTCACCATGTTCGGCAATGCGCGCCGGCGTATCCAGATAGAAAAGCAAGGCCTGTACCATCTCGGCCACGTCGCCGGGCGTGACCAGCAGGCCGTTGACGCCATCTTCCACCAGCTCGAGATTGCCGCCCACGGCGGTGGCGATCACCGGCAGCCCGCTGGCCAGGGCTTCCAGGATGGTATTGGAAATGCCTTCGTTTTTGGAGGGCAAAACGAACACGTCGAGCATCTGCATGATGTCCGCAATGTCGTCGCGCGTGCCCGGAAGCCAGGCCAGATGGGACAGGCCGGCGCCCTGCAGCAGGTCCAGGCAGGCCTCGCG
>JBAVWB010000023.1:0-18402 GCA_049697615.1 Thiobacillus sp.
GAGCACCCGCAAGGGGTAGGCCGTGGGTGTAAAGCCGCTGAAGCGTCAACAACCACGCACGGTCGCCCTCGGCCCGATGCCGTGGTGGTTGCAACGGCACGAAATTCGGGCCGAGGGCGACCCTCCTACAACACCGCGATCTGCTCGACTTCGATCACCGCCGTCCTTCCCAGTCGTACACCACCTCGATCAGCACCTGCGCGCGCACCGGGCGGCCGTTCCTTTGCGCCGGGGCAAAGCGCGCATCGCGAAACGCCCGGATCGCCGACTCGTTGAATAACTCGGGCGGGTCGGCCTGGACGATCTCGACATCGCTGACGCGGCCATCGGCCTCCAGCTTCAACTGCAAACGCACCTTGCCCGACAGCCGCTGGCGGTCGGCGTCCGACGGATACTCCGGCACGATTTCACGCAGCGCGCGCGGCTGCACGTCGAGATCGCGCGCGCTGTAATAGGTGAGATCGACCGAACTCGTGATTGCCGCCACCGGTGCCGCCGCAGCCGGCGGTGCTGCTGCAGGCTGCGGCATCGCAGTCTGGGTAGGCGGAGGGGCTGCCGGCTCGGCCACCGGCAGCGCCTCCGCCGTTTCGCTCGGCGCAAACACCGCTTTCCGAGGGACATCCGGTGCTTCCACTTCGGGCACAGGGTGCGGTGTTTCTTCTGCGGGCGACGCGGCGTGCGTCGGCACCAGCCGCGCCTCGATCACGGACTCAGCCTGATCCGTCGCCCCGGGGGGCGCCACCTGCACCATCGCAATCACGGCCGCATGCAGACCCAGCGAAATCCACGCCGCCGCCAGCGGCCGTTGCAGCCGCGGCGGAATCACCGGTTCGTCGAGGGAATCGCTCACGGGAACGGGCGCCATTCTGGGAATTCGTGCATTGAATAGCCAAATCCCGCAGGGTATCGATACCCGTCAAGATGAAGAAACCCTGACGGGTACTTTTTGACTGCGCAGGAAACCGGGCGCGCTGGCCTAGAATACGCGCCAGAAAATACACCGGAGAACACCATGAAAAGACTTGCCATTGCGGGCGCCATCTTAGCATCGGCGCTGGGCACGTCCGCCTTCGCCAACCCTGTCGAGTTGAGCAAAACCACGATCAAGGCCGCCGACGGCTCCGAGGTCCCGGTCGAAATCGCCCAGCCCGCGGGCAAGGGCCCGTTCCCGCCCGTGCTGTTCATCCACGCCAAACGCGGCTACGAAGGCGACGAGCGCGCCCACGTGCGCGAACTCGCCGCCCAGGGTTTCCTCGTCGTCGCCCCCGACTGGCAGAGCGGCCGCTTCATCGAACGCTGGCCCGCCGCGCACAACCCCGAAACCGAACTGGATGTGGAAGCCGGGCTGGATTACCTGAAGTCGCTGCCCAACGCCTGCAAGGGCAAGGTCGGCATCGTCGGCCTGTCGCGCGGCCCGTATTACGCCATCCGGCTGGCGGCCAAGCGCGGCGGCGACATCGCCGCCATCGTCAGCTACTACGGCCACATGCAGAACCCCAATGCGCCCGAGCCCGAGCAGCTGTTCAGCGTCGCGCCCGAAATCGCCCAGCTCAACACGCCCATCCTGTTCCTGATCGGCGACGCCGACTACGAACTGCGCCGCATGAACGCCGGCCGCGCCTTCTATGCGCTGTGGGATCGCGGCGTGCCGGTGGAATGGCAGGAATACCCGATGGCGCGGCGCGCGTTCGATTTCCGTCCGGACCAGTCCCCGGAGGAGAAGATCGCCACGCGGCATGCGCGCGAGCGGGCGAAGGCCTGGCTGGCGAAGTGGATGAAGCTGACGCCGGAGATGAAGTGCAAGTGAAGGCCTTGCCGTCGTTGCGAGGAGCGTAGCGACGAAGCCATCCAGCTGGATGAGGCGCGAAGCACGCTTGCGGTTAAAGCTTCGCAGGGCATGCGTCCGTTGGCCGGGTAGTCCGGCAGAAATATCGAAACATAAAACGGGGCTTTTATTCCGCATGGCGGCGTTGCCATAGACCGGCCCTGTCGCCTCCTCGCGCCTTGCCCTGCGAAAAAATCCATCCGTTTTATCTTGTCCCGCCATTCCCGATTCACGACCCAAAGAAGGCGCCCCCTCATCCCCGGCCTTCGGCGGGGCTCAAGGCAAGGGGAAGCAGGGCAAAAGTCAGCGCGGTCTGACAGGCCGTTTGATCCCCCTGTTGGTCCCCCTGTGTTACGGCATCTTCCGGCGCGCCGTTCCGTGAATCACCTGAACAATCCCCCATCGCAACAGAAGCACAGTGGGCAACCCTAGCTTTCTTGTGGGCAGCGAAGCATTAACCGCGACCCGACCTTGTTATTTCGAATTCTTTGCCTAGATTAAAAATGGATATGGAGGTCCTGGTTACGCGAACAGCGTCGTGCACTTCAGTCTGGTAGGGCAATTTTTCGTCGTTAACACAAAGGAGAGAAACATGAACAAACTCGTTGCAGCCGCGAAACGTTTCCTGAGCGAAGAGGAAGGCGTGACAGCAATTGAATACGGGCTGATCGCGGCGCTGATCGCTGTGGTGATCATCGTCGCAGTGGCGTTGGTTGGTACCCGGCTTACCTGCATATTCAATCGAGTCGCGGACTGCCTGATCGGCTCCACGAACGGCACCTGCGCAACTCCCTGTCCATGATCTGATGAATCGCGCGCCGCCGCTACGAATGCGGGCGGCGCGCCCGACGTGTAGTGAACATGGGTCGCACCTTACAAGAAGAAGGCTTTATGACGCCCCAAACCGTTGCCATTTCCGTTCTGTCCATCCTCGCGGTGCTGTTGCTGGCTGCGGCCTGGTCGGATTACAAGCGCCATCGCATCCCGAATTCGATTGTATTTTCTGGTGTCGTGCTGGGCATATTGCTTAACAGCCTGCTGGCTCACGGCCTTGGCTTTGCCAGCCAGTATGCGCCGGGATCGGGCGGATTTGTTTTCGCCCTGACCGGCCTCGGGGTGGGCCTGGCGTGTCTGTTGCCATTCTATTTCCTGCGCGCCATGGGTGCCGGAGACGTCAAGCTGATGGCGATGGTGGGCGCGTTTCTCGGGACAAGCGATGTGTTGGGCGCCGTGCTCTTCACTTTTCTCGCCGGCGGCGCGATGGCGCTCGTCGTCGTGGCGCGTGGCCAGGCGTGGGGACTGCTGGGGGGAAACATGCGCGTCATGCTGTTGGGCGGACTGATCAACGCGAGTGCAGGGAAATTGCCGGCCCTCGAAACGCCAGTTCAGTCGGTCGGTAAATTGCCCTACGGCGTCGCGATCGCAACTGGCACGCTTTCCTGGATGCTGTGGAAGGCGCTCGTCTGAGCGGCAGTCGAACAAACAAAGTGATTTCGATGGCCGGGTACAACGGCCGAACCATATAAACAGAAGCGGGGAGTAGAGGGATGGCAACAGTATCGCCCGCCAGGCCGCAAACCAAAACCGACAGTGTCACGGGGGCCGCGCCGCGCCCGGCCAGAACGGTAGATGAAACCGGTCTGAGCTTTCTGTTCCTGGTGGAGTTGCTCACCAAGACGCTGTTCCTCCGAGGCCAACTCAGCCTGGCCGAACTGTCCGACCACCTCAAGCTCTCCGTGGGGGTGCTTGAGCCGCTGCTCGCTTTCATGCGCACCGAACGCTTATGCGAGGTCTCGCGCAGCAGCGAGACGGAAACCGCCACCGCGTACAACCTCACCGAACTGGGCCGACTGCGTGCGGAAGACTTTCTGCAGAAAAGCCAGTATGCGGGCGCCGCGCCGGTGAGCCTGCAATCCTATATTGACCAGGTGCGTGAGCAGTCCATCGCGGACATGACGGTGACGCGCGAGAAGATTGCCCAGGCATTTGACGGCATCGTCATCAAAGAACAGATTCTGCGGCAGTTCGGGGGGGCCATGAATTCGGGCCGGGCCATTTTCGTCTACGGGCCTGCCGGCAGCGGCAAGACCTTTATTTCGGAACACCTGGTTGGACTGCTCTCCGGCGACGTTGCCATCCCTCACGCCATTGTGGTCGACAACGAGGTGATTCAGGTGTTCGACCCGCTGATCCACCTCCCGGTCGCGGGAGAAGACCTGCCGGCCTCGGCGCTCGACCGCCACCGCGCCCACGACATGCGATGGGTTGTCTGTCACCGCCCGGTGGTAAGAACCGGTGGCGAGTTGACGCTGTCCATGCTGGACCTGGATTTCGACGCGAGCGCGCGGTTTTACCAGGCGCCGCCCCAGGTCAAGGCTAACAATGGCTTGCTGATCATTGACGACCTCGGGCGCCAACTCGCCCCGGCCATGTCTGTCATGAACCGCTGGATCGTGCCGCTTGACCGGCGTGTGGATTATCTCGCGCTGCATACAGGCAAGAAATTCATGATCCCCTTCGACGTGATTACCGTCTTCTCAAGCAACATGCCGCCCAAGGAACTGGCCGATGAGGCCTTCCTGCGCCGCCTTGGCTACAAGATTTTCGTCGGCCAACTGGATGAAGACGAATACCGAGCGATCGCCGCCCAGGTGTGCAAGGAATTTTCGATTCCCTATTCCGAATCCGGAGTAGACCATCTCCTGCGGGAACACCACTACAAGGAAGGTCGGCCCCTGTTTGCCTGCATTCCACGCGACATTTTTGGCCAGGTGCGCGATATCGCCCGCTATGAGGGCGTTGTGCCCGAACTGACACCAGAACTGCTTGATTGGGCCTGGGGTAATTATTACGCCCGCGATTTCAAATGAATACGACCAGCAAGGGAGATGTGCGATGAGAAACACCAGAGCGCTTTTGATGATTGTGATTTCCGTCGGGCTTGGCTTGGCGGCCGTGCTGCTAGCCTCGCGCTGGGTGATGCAGCAGACGACCGTCGCCTCGACCAAGGTGGTTGTCGCCAGCAAGGGTATTGACCTCGGCACGAAACTGTCGCCCGACGTTTTGCAACTCCGCGACTGGCCGGCCGGCAGCGTGCCGGAGGGTTCCTTCAAGGATACGGGCGTGTTGCTGAAGGATCCGAAAACCCAGGATGCACGGGTGTTGCGCGTGACCTTGCAGCAGGGCGAACCGGTTCTGGAGTCGAAGCTCGCGCCTGTGGGCACCCAGGGCGGGCTGTCCGCCGTAATCAGCGAAGGCAAGCGCGCCATCACGGTACGCGTCAATGATGTGATTGGCGTTGCCGGATTCGCGCTGCCAGGAAATTACGTCGACATCCTGGTCAACACCGTGGACGAAAGCGCCAAGACGCAGGGCCCGGAAAAAACCATTTCCAAGATTGTACTGGAGCGCATCCTGGTGCTCGCCATCGCCCAGGAAGTCAGCCGGGACGAGTCCAAGCCCAAGGTCGTCAACGCCGTGACGCTCGAGGTCACACCCGAACAGGCGGAAAAAATCGATCTCGCGCGCAGCGTAGGCAGCCTGTCGCTGGTGCTGCGCAACCAGATAGACACCGCGTCGGCGCAAACCACGGGCGTGACCAAGCAGCAACTGCTACGGCCGGATGGCGCACCTGAACCGGTATCCGAGCAGCCCGCCGCACGGACGCCCGTAACCGTCAGGAAGCAGACCGTGCGCCGGGCGGTGACGAAGCCAGCCGCCGAAAAAGAGAAGGTCGAGGTCATTAAAGGCGTGGAAAGGTCGAGCCATGAATTCTGAAGAACAATTGCGCAACGAAGGGAAATCAACCATGAGCAATCAACGATCGATGCGGGTTCCGCACGCCAGGTTTGGCGTGGGGGTTCTGGTGGCAGCTCTGGGGCTGGCTTGGCCCGCCTGCCATGCCGTGGGCGCTGAACTCACGTTAGCCAAAGCAGCCACACCCGGCAAACCAGTTGTGGTGAAAGCCGCATCGACCCCCGTGCAGCGGGAGAGTGCAAATGTGATCGAGTTCGCCCCGCAAATCAGCGCGACGGTGGGCAAATCGATCTTGTTGCGGCTGCCTGCGCCAGTGAGCCGGCTGTCCGTGGGCAACAAGGACGTGGCAGACGTGGTGTTGATCAACCCGAAGGAAATTTATCTTCTTGGAAAAAGCATCGGCTCGACCAATGTGATTCTGTGGAGCAAGAGCGGGCAGAGCACCGCGGTGGACGTGTCGGTCGGCCTTGATGTGGCAGTGCTGCAAGGAAAGCTGCAACAGCTCATGCCCGGGGAAAACAGGATTCGCGTCACCGCAGCGGGCGACTCACTGGTGTTGACGGGCAGCGTTTCGGATGCGGTGAAGGTGGACAGGGTGCTTGCGCTGGCCGAAGCCTACGGCGGCAAGAAAGTGGTGAACATGCTCCATGCGGCCGCGCCGCAACAAGTCATGCTCGAGGTCAAGGTGGCCGAAGTGTCGAAGAACCTGCTCGACAAATTGGGCGTGCGCCTCACGGCGACCGACCATAACACCGGGCTCAGCCTGATTTCCAGTTTCCTGTTCGGTACGGTCGGAAACTTTCCCAACCTGGGAGGCAGCCTGTCGCTCGACAAGCCGGGCGACCTCAAGATCGAAGCCGAGAAGAAGGATGGCCTGATCAAGATTCTCGCCGAACCGAACATCATCGCCATGAGCGGCCAGGAAGGTTCATTTCTGGCGGGGGGCAAGATTTTCATCCCTGTGCCCCAGACGGGTTCCGGTGGCACGACGGTCACCCTGGAAGAGCGGGAATTTGGTGTAGGCCTGCGCTTCACCCCGACCGTGCTGGAAGACGGCCGCATCAATTTGCGGGTGGCCCCCGAGGTTTCCGAACTGTCGTCCACCGGGACTGAGGTTCTGGTCAGCGGCAGCAAGAGCATTCTCCCCACCATCACCACGCGGCGCGCATCGACCACCGTTCAGCTGCGTGATGGCCAGAGCCTTGCCATCGGTGGCCTGATCAAGAACAACGTCACGGAAACCATGAAGGCGCTGCCGATTCTGGGCGAGTTGCCCATTATCGGCGCGCTGTTCCGCAGCAGCGAATTCCAGAACGAGAGAACCGAACTGCTGTTCGTGATCACGCCCCACCTGGTGAGGCCCCTGCCGCCCGACTACAAGTTGCCGACGGACAGCTTTATCGAGCCCAGCCGCAGCCAGTTTTTCCTCGAAGGAAAACTGGAAGGGGATGCACCTGAGCCGAAGGCCGCCGTGCCGGCCACCAGCCAGACGCAAGCACCGGCGGATCCCGCCAAGCCTGCAGCAGGTCCCAGTGGATTCGAAGTGAAATAAGGAGATGGACATGAGATACGCATTGGCAGGCAAATGGACGGCGGGAACATTGGCAGCCGTACTGCTGTTGGCGGGTTGCGTCACGCGGGCACCCGTCGTCGACCAGCATTTCGGCGAGGCGGTGAATATGGCGAAGGCGCAACAGACCGTCAACCCGGATGCCTCGCGCGACCAGGATCCGGTAGCCGGGCTGGATGGCCAGGCGGCGAATGCGGTAATCGACCGTTATCACAAGTCGTATGAGACGCCGCCGCAGCCGGTCAATGTCTTCACCATTGGCATTGGCGGCGGCGGCACATCCAGTGGAACAAGCGGGCAGTAGGGCAACGGCCAGATGATACGGTGGACGGGACATGGGCCGGACTAGACAGCTTCGACGCAAGCAGGGTGGCGCAGTCGCCATCATGGTGGGGCTGGCTATTTTCGTGCTGGTCATGGCAATCAGTTTGGTGCTCGACCTGGGGCATCTGTATATCGCCAAGACCGAGCTGCAAAATGCAGCTGACGCCTGTGCGCTGAGTGCGGCGCGCGAACTGTCAGGCCTGAGCGGCGATGCACTGGGCCGTGCCACCAACGCGGGCATTGTGGCCGGCGGCGGCTGTCCTGCCGGCCTCGTCCCCTGCCCCGATGTCGCCTTCCGCAACAAGATTGATCTTCAGGGCGCGGAGGTGGACGTGCAGCCCACGGATATCGGTTTCGCCTCCAGCCTGGCCGGCCCCTACACACGTCCGGATCCGCTGCCTGCGGACACGCGCTATGTGCGGTGCGCGCCGCAGGAAACCAACCCGGTCAGTATCTTGATGTGGCTCGGTGGCGTGATGGGAATCACCTCCGGCAGCGTCAGTGCCGAGGCGGTGGCGCGCCTGTCGCCGTCCCAAGCAGCCTGCGCCATTCCGCTCGGACTGTGCACGCAGCAGACAGTAAAAGGCAGTCCGTCGCCCAATTGGGGGTTCGTCGAAGGCATCTGGTATGACGGCCGCTACGGCGCTGGCGGCGGCGCCACCGGCAGCTACAACTGGATCGACTTCACCCCTCCCAGCGGGGGGGCGAGCGAACTGGCGGCGCTGCTCGCGGGCGAAGGGCAATGCGAAGTGCCGACCGCTCCCCTGGTGGGGCAGACCGGGGTGGCTGAGTCGCTCGCCAAGGCATGGAACACGCGCTTCGGCCTGTACAAGGGCTCCTATGATCCGGCGACCAACCGCATGGATTGGACAGGATTCGCGTACACCGCCGTGTCCTGGCCGGCGGGAGCGAATGCATACCCGAACTTCCTTATCCCCCAGCGCGCAACGCATACCCCGTATCAGGGCGACGCGGCGACCGGTCTCAAGTTGACCGGATTCAGCTCCAGCACCGCTGCTGATCATGCCAGCGGAGGGGATCGACGGGTCGTCGCGGCACCCGTGGTGCATTGCCAGGACTGGGAACACGCGCAAACCGTCGAAATTAAGGATTGGGCCTGCGTATTGATGCTCAATCCCATCGACGGCCCGGACGCGGTGGCGCTGGAATTTCTTGGCATGGCCGGCGACGTCGGCAGCCCTTGCGCCACGCTGGGCATGCCCGGCGGCGGCGGCATCGGCCCGCAAGTGCCGACCTTGGTGAGGTAGCGCTGAATGACACGAACAGGCGCGCGCAAACAACATGGGGTGGCAGCGGTGGAGTTCGCCATCCTGCTGGTGCCGCTGGTGCTGATGATTTTCGGCATCAGCGAACTGGGGCGGGCGTTTTATCAATACAACACACTGGTCAAGGCAACCCGTAACGCAGCACGCTACAAGTCCATGGTTGGCGTGGGCCAGGGCGAGCCGGAAGCGCGCTGCCTGGCGACAACCGGCGATACCGCATGTGCGGGCACGCCCTTGCTGGATGGACTGACCGTGGACATGGTGACCATCGATTATGCGAACAATGTGCCGACGGGATCGGGCGGCATCAATCTGGTCAAGGTGACCATCAACGACCCGGGGGCAGCGGAACAATACAATTTTGTTTCGGTGGTGCCATTCGTGATCCCCGACATCACCTTTGGGCCGGTGTCGACCACCATGCGGGGGCCGGCATGAGGAGGGGGGGGCCAAGGCCACAGCAGGGCGCGGCGATTGTCGAATTCGCGATCGTGGCCATGCTGTTTTTCACGCTTCTGGTGGGCATCGTGGAAATGGGGCGAGTGTTGTTTACCTGGAACTCGGCAGCCGAAGCCACCCGCCGTGGCGTGCGGATGGCGGTGGTGACGGACCCGGGCAATGCAGCGGCGATTCGCGATGAGATGCGCATAATCATGCCGGATCTTGCCGACAACCAGATTTCCATTACTTATCTGCCCGCCGGCTGCACGGTGGCAAGTTGCGATTACGTGACGGTGGGCGTCGGGGAACCCGTCGCCTATACGGTGACGCCGCTGGTCGTTCCTATCGGCCCGCTGACGCTACCGCCATTCAGTACCACCCTGCCCCGGGAAAGCCTGGGGGCTGGCTGAAAGCGACAAAATGGAAAAGAAAACAGAGAGGGATGCCTAGGTGAAGATTGTTGCACTTTCCACGGACAAGCTGTACGTGGGGCAGGTCCGCCAGATGCTGGCCAGCGATGATGCGCCTGCGCATACCCTGCTGCCACTCGAGGGCGGGGTGGACCGCCTGGCTGCGGTGGCCGACCAGCATCAGCCCGATGTGGTGATTCTGGATATCCCCCACCCGGGAACGGCAGAACTGGGCATGTTCGAGCAGGTGCTGATGCGTCATCCGAACCTGGTCCTGCTCCTGATCTGCGACAGCGCGCAGCCGGAGTTTCTCATCAGCGCAATGCGGGTCGGGGTACGGGACGTCTTGCAGCGGCCGCTGGAAAGAGAAGCACTGGTTGCAGCCATTCGGCGCGTAACGCATAAGGTTGCGATGACTGGGGCGGCCAAGGCCAAGACCCTGGCCTTTATTCCATGCAAAGGTGGCAGCGGCGCGACCTTTCTCGCGGCGAATCTGGCCTATGCACTGGCGGTAGAGGAAAACAGGAAAGTTGCGCTGTTCGACTTGAACTTGCAGTTTGGCGATGCGGTGCTGTTTCTTTCGGATCGGATCCCGACAACGACGTTGGCGGATGTGGCCCGCGGCATCGATCGGCTGGATGCCTCCCTGCTTGCAGCGAGCATGGTGCACGTGACGCCAAACCTGGGAGTGCTGGCCGCGCCGGACAACCCGGAGCGCGCAATGGAAGTCCTGCCGGAACATATCGAGGCGGTGCTGAACCTCGCGGCCACGCAATATGACTACCTGATCCTCGATGTCGGACGAACACTGGTCGCCGCCAGCATCAAGGCGTTGGACCACGCCGATGTGATCTTTCCCGTGCTGCAGGAAACGCTGCCTTTCATACGCGACGCGAAGCGCCTGATCAACACGCTGGAATCTTTGGGCTATTCGCGGCAGAAGATTCACTTGCTCGTCAACCGCTTCGAGTCCGGCGGAGATATTCGCCTGGATGATGTGGAACGCACGCTGGAAATGAAAGTGTATGCCACGATCCCCAACAGCTTTCAGGCCGTCTCGGCATCCGTCAATCAAGGAATGCCTATTATGAAAATGGCGAAACACGATGATGTGAGTAAAAGTCTGTGTCATCTGGCCCATGAACTGGTGCACGGGCCAGCCCAAAAAAGTGACGGCTGGCTGGCGCACCTGCTCCACCACGCATGAGTCAATAAGGAAGGAAGCACCATGTCATTACGCGACACTCTGGAAGAGACCGGGAACGACACGACCTCATTGAGCGCTGAACGCACCACGTCAGCAGAACACAAGCCATATCAGGAATTGAAGTCGCGCATCCACCGCAAGCTACTCGACCGCGTGGACCTGGCGGTGATGGAGAGCATGCCGCCGAACAAGCTGCGTGAGGAGATCAAGATTCTGGTGGAGCGTTTGATCGCGGAGGAGAATCTGGCGATCAATGACGCGGAGCGGCAAAGCCTGGTGCGCGACATCCAGCACGAGGTGCTTGGATTGGGGCCGCTGGAGCCGCTATTGGCGGACCCCACCATCTCCGACATCCTGGTCAACACCCACCGCCAGGTATACATCGAGCGTCACGGCCGGCTGGAACTCACCAAGGTGCGTTTCGAGAACGACGAACACCTGATCAAGATCATCGACAAAATCGTCTCCGGCGTCGGCCGCCGCATTGACGAATCCAGCCCCATGGTGGACGCCCGCCTGCCGGACGGATCGCGCGTCAACGCCATCATCCCGCCGCTGGCCATCGATGGCCCGATTCTGTCGATTCGTCGCTTTGCGGTGGTGCCGCTTCGCATGGACGATTTTCTGCAATACAAGAGCCTGACGCCAGGCATGGCGCAGGTGCTCGAAGGGTTGGTGAAGGCGCGGGTCAACATGCTGCTGTCCGGCGGCACCGGCACCGGCAAAACCACGCTGCTCAATGTGCTGTCTGGATTCATCCCCACGACGGAGCGAATCATAACCATTGAGGATGCAGCCGAGTTGCAACTGCAGCAGCCTCATGTGGTGAGGCTGGAAACGCGGCCGCCGAATATCGAGGGTAAAGGTGAAGTCACGCAGCGCATCCTGGTGCGCAACAGCCTGCGCATGCGCCCCGACCGCATCATCGTCGGCGAGGTGCGCGGCGGCGAGGTGCTGGACATGCTGCAGGCCATGAACACCGGCCACGACGGCTCGATGACCACGGTACACGCGAACAGCCCGCGCGACGCACTCACCCGTCTGGAGAACATGGCGGGCATGGCAGGGCTAAGCCTGCCGCCCAAGGCCATGCGACAGCAGATCAGCTCGGCGCTGACGGTGCTGATGCAGATCGCCCGCCTGAGCGATGGCAAGCGCAAGCTGGTGAGCCTGCAGGAAATCACCGGCATGGAGGGCGACATCATCACCATGCAGGAAATATTCACCTTCGAACAAACCGGAATCGCAGCGGACGGCACAGTACTGGGCCATTTCCAGGCCACCGGAATTCGGCCCAAATTTGTGGATCGGTTGCGTGTGCATGGCATCGCGGTGCCGGAAGAGTTGTTCGATCCGCAGCGAACCTACGAATAGGAGCCGATCTTGGACTACTTGTATTACCTGTTCGTGCTGCTTAGCTTTCTGGCAGTAGCCCTGTTTCTGGAAGGGAGCTATCTGGCCTGGAACGCCTATCGCGGCCCCGAGGCAAAGCGGATCGAGCGGCGGCTGCGTGCGATGTCCGCCGGAGAGGGCGCGGAACAGGTTTCCATTGTCAAGAAACGGCTGCTGGCGCAGACCCCTGCCCTGGAGCGCCTGTTATTGGCATTGCCACGGGTGCATCAACTGGATCGTCTGCTGCTGCAATCGGGCGTGCGCCTGAATGTCGCCGGCTTTTTCGGACTGACCCTGTTGAGTACCGGGATCGGGCTTGGTCTGGCGCTGGCGATACACCTGCCCCTGTTTGCCGCGCTAGCCGTCGCCCTGGCGCTGGCAATGCTGCCGACGTTCTATGTGTACTACGCCAAGTTGCAGCGCCTCCAAACCATCGAAACGCAATTGCCCGATGCGCTCGACCTCATGGGGCGCGCCCTGCGCGCGGGGCACGCATTTTCCAGCGCCCTCAAGATGGTAGGGGACGAAATGCCGGATCCGGTCGCCTCCGAATTCAGGATCACCTTCGACGAAATCAATTACGGCATTTCGCTGCAGGATGCGCTGACCAACCTCGCGACGCGGGTGCCCATCACGGACATGCGCTACTTTGTCATCGCGGTGCTGATTCAGCGCGAAACCGGCGGCAACCTGGCCGAATTGCTGGACAACATCAGCGCACTGATCCGCGCCCGCCTGAAGCTGCTTGGCACTGTCCGCGTGCTCTCCGCCGAGGGCCGGCTGTCGGCGTGGATCCTGACCATTCTGCCTTTCGCCCTGGCTGTGTTGATCAATTTCATCAACCCGGGGTTCATGGCACTGTTGTGGAAAGATCCAGCCGGCCTGAAGCTGGTCGGCACCGCATTGGTGCTGATGATCGTCGGGATTTTCTGGATGTGGCGCGTCATCCGCATTCGGGTGTGACGGGGAGGCCTCGGGAGACGAATCATGACTCAAACGCTTTATCTCATACTGGTGTTCGTCGCCGTTTTCGTCGCGGCACTGGTAATCCTTCTGCAGATCGTGCCGCGGCCGATGCAGGTCCGCCTGGACAAGCTCACGGGCGAAGCGGACAAACCCCTGCTACAGGGCGAATCCGCGTGGGTGGAACGCATCATCAGGTTGACGGGGCCCTTCGCCAAGCTTTCCCTGCCCGCGGAAGGCTGGGAAAATTCCCGCCTGCGCATCCACTTCATGAATGCCGGCTACCGCAACAACGCCGCACCGCTGTTGTTCTTCGCGGCGAAGACCATTCTGGCCTTCGCCCTGCCCGCCGTTTTCCTGTTGTACATCGGGCTCGGTGGTGCCGCGCTCAAGGCCAACATGATCGTTGCACTGCTGGTCGGGCTCGCGGCCCTGGGCTACTTCCTCCCCAACGCGTTTCTCCAGCAACGCATAGCCCACCGCAAGCGCGAGATCTTCGAGAACTTTCCGGACGCCCTCGATCTGACGACGGTTTGCGTTGAAGCCGGGCTCGGTCTGGATGCCGCGCTGGCGCGGGTGGGAGACGAGATGCGGCTGAAGAGCACGCCGCTGGCCGAAGAACTGCATCTGGTGACGCTGGAATTACGCGCTGGCAGCACCCGCGAGCGGGCCCTGCGTAACTTGGCCCTGCGCACCGGCGTGGAGGAAATCGATACTCTGGTCGCCATGCTGGTTCAAGCGGATCGTTTCGGCACCACGGTGGCAGACTCGCTGCGGGTCCATTCCGACAGCCTGCGCACCAAGCGCCGCCTGCGTGCGGAGGAGGCCGCCGCCAAGATCCCGGTCAAGCTGCTGTTTCCACTGATCTTCTGTATTTTTCCATCGATGCTGCTGGTGCTGCTGGGGCCCGCGTTCATCAGCATTTACCGTGTCCTGTTGCCGACATTTGCCGGCCAGCCCGGCTAACGAGGACCGCCCGTGAAAACGAAGACTTTGATTGTTCTGTCCGTGAGCTGCGTTTCCCTGCTCGCAGGCTGCACGCTTCCAACCGCGCACAAGGACGCGTGGACCGTCAAGCCCACCATGGTCGTAGAACCCCGCAGGGAAAACCCGCAGGCCTGGTACGACCTGGGCCGGTATTACCAGGGGCAGGCGCGCCACGCCCAGGCGATCTCGGCGTTTGAGAAGGCCGTCGAAGTGGATGCTTCGTTCGTGGAGGCGCGCAATCGGCTCGCGGTATCCTACGCCGCGCTCGGCCGTCACGCGGACGCGATCCGGCAGCTTGAGGCCGCGATTCAAACGTCGCCAGGCGACGCCCATATCTACAGCAACCTGGGCTATACGTATTACCTGAAGGGCAGCCCCACCGAAGCCGCATCCGCCCTGCAGCGGGCCATCGCCCTGGATCCTGAGAACCGGCATGCGCTGAACAACCTGGGCATGGTGTATGCGCAACTGGGCGAGACGGAAAAGTCACGCAGTGCATTCGCGCAGGCCGCCGTCAATCAGCCGGAGACGGCCATCCAGTCAATGGGGGGGCGGGAAGAAAGCCTGAGTCAGATCGTGCAAGTGGCGCCGAATGTTTATGAACTGCGCCCGCGACCTGCTCCCGCCGCGGACGTCATGCCTCAGGATCAAGCCCTCGCGTCCCGCGCACGGGTAGAGGTCTCCAATGGAAACGGCGTGAACGGCATGGCCAGGAAAGTAGGCTTCTATCTCAAGGAGGGCGGCTTTGCCGCCACGCGCCTGACCAACTTTCCAGGATTCAACGTGGCGGTGACGCGCGTTGAATATCGCAGCGGCCATGAAGTGGAAGCCCGGCAGGTGGCTGCGGCGATGCCGTTCAAAGTGAACGTTGTACTGAGCACCGATTTGCGCCGCGACACAGACGTGCGGCTGGTGCTGGGAAAGGACTTGATGGGCAGCACGGGGTATTTCAAGCAACACCCCAAGCCCACCAGCCCGGCCCAGGACGCGCAGCGGCGGTATTAAGGCAGAAGAGATCCGTGCAGCAAGGCACGCATAACGTTGTTTTCTTTTAACTTGAAAAAAGGAGTGGCCATGACACAAGACAAACCCATCATCGAACCCGAGCGCGCAGGTCTGTGGGCTGCGGGGGCATTCATACTCGCCCTTTTGGCATTCGTCCTGGCGTTCGGGGGGATTTATCGTGGCGACCATCTGCTGGCCACCACGCAGATTCAAATTCTGCAGCTCAACAAGAAAATCGAGGATTTGCGCGCGACGAGCGGGGCGCCTGTCGCCCCACCCGCTGCTGAGCAGCCCACCGCCAACTAAGGAATCCCTGAACAAGTCGTCACCCCGGCGAACGCCGGGGTCCAGATGCTTGATTTGACTGGATTCCGGCGTACGCCGGAATGACGTCGTGGACTTGTTCAGGGTTTCCCTAAGCCTGTCCCGCCCGCCCTGCCGCCCCGTTTTGTGCGGAGGGGCGGCGTTCTTCTTTGGTGCGCGTTGCGCCTGTGGGATAGCTTTGCTTAAGGACTCCATGAGTCTTTCCGTTGAACAAAGTCCTCAACCACAAAGCCCAATTTAAAGTGAAGGTTAAAGTGAATAATCAATAACAGGCGCATCGAGTTGCGCCCCATTTTGATTTCATTCACTGACCGCATGCACCAGAACCGTTCATTCCAGCACGCCATCCCACACCATAAAAAACCATAAGTATTTGATAATCAAACACTCTCAAAGCTGGCACGCCCCCTGCTATATCCAGTTTGAGTATCCAAACCGCAAGGCCAGGTTGCTCAGGCAGTCTCCTCCGACTTGGCGGCCTCTCCGGAGGCCGCATTTTTTTTGAGGTCGGGTCATCCCTGATAAAACGATGCGTGTATTGATTGTTGAAAACCAGCCCGAGCGGCTGGCGATGCTGGTGCCGGCGCTGGAAGCGGCGGGCTGCGTCGTTGCGGCGACGCTCAATTCGGCGCGCAGTCTGGATGTACAGATCCAGGCCTTGCGCCCGGACGTGGTGATCATTGCGCAGGATTCGCCGGACCGCGACACGCTGGAGCACATCTGCGTGGCGAACCAGGATTGTCCGCGTCCGATCGTGATGTTCACCGGCGACGGCAGCGCCGAGTCGATCCGTGCGGCGACGCAGGCGGGCGTCACCTCCTATGTGGTCGACGGGCTCGACCCCTCTCGTCTCAGACCGATTCTCGATGTCGCGGTGTCGCGCTTCGAGGCCTTCCAGGCACTGCACGACCAGCTGGATCAGACACGTCTCGAACTGTCGGAGCGCAAGCTGATCGACCAGGCCAAGGCGCAACTCATCAAGCAGACCGGCGCGTCCGAGCCCGAGGTGTATCGCGAGATGCGCCGCGCGGCGATGGACCGCGGGCTGAAGCTGGCGGACATCGCGCGGCAGGTGCTGCAGAAACCGCTGGGCTGAGGCTCCGTAAATGGTCTATTCGCCTATACCCCGTCATTCCGGCGGAGGCCGGAATCCAGCAGTTAAAGGAAAACCCGCGCAAGCGGGACGCCATCAGGTCTTGTCCGCTTCGCGGTTTTTTTTTCAGGCTGGATTCCGGCCTCCGCCGGAATGACGGGTTGGGGAAAGGGGTTCAGCCATGAATGGTGCACGGCCCCGCAAATGCGCACCGCAGAAGTGCATGGCGCCTCCACACGCCCCGGCCTCAATCCGACAATTTCGCAGAAAACCCTTTCAATACAAGGCGCCTGAATAGCTGGCACAGCGGTTGCTAAACCAGAACTGAACAGTCGCAACGATGTGACTTTCTTTAAGCATGACCGTAAGACCCTTCGCAACTGGACAAAGGCGTCCGCCCCCGAGGCGACGCCTTTTTTATTTGGAGAACCACCGTGAGCGACACCCCGAACAAACCCATCGTGCAGGATCAGAGCAAACGTGATTTCATGAAAACGACCACCAGCATTTCCGTCGCCGCCGCCCTGATGGCCCTGGTGCCGCCGGGCGTGCGCCAGGGGGCCTGGGCCGCGGGCTCCGACGCGCCGGAGAAGCCCAACCTCAGCATCGGCTTCATCCCGCTGACCGACTGCGCGTCGGTGGTGATGGCCTCGGTGAAGGGCTTCGACAAGAAGTACGGCCTCACCATCACGCCGAGCAAGGAAGCCTCGTGGGCTGCGGTGCGCGACAAGCTGGTCAACGGCGAACTCGACGCGGCGCACGTTCTGTACGGCCTGATCTACGGCGTGCAGCTCGGCATCGGCGGTCCGAAGAAGGACATGGCCGTGCTGGCCAGCCTGAACCACAACGGCCAGGCGATCACGCTCTCCAACCAGCTCAAGGCCAAGGGCGCGATCGACGGAGCGTCGCTCGCCAAACTGGTGAAGGCCGAACCGCGCGAATACACCTTTGCGCAGACCTTCCCCACCGGCACCCACGCGATGTGGCTGTATTACTGGCTGGCGACCTACGGCATCGATCCCTTCCGCGACGTGAAGAACATCGTGGTGCCGCCCCCGCAGATGGTCGCCAACATGCGGGTGGGCAACATGGACGGCTTCTGCGTGGGCGAGCCGTGGGGCGCGCGCGCGATCCGCGACAACATCGGCTTCACCGCCGTGACGACCCAGGACATCTGGAAGGACCATCCGGAGAAGGTGCTCGGCACCACGGCCGAATTCGTCGAGAAATATCCCAACACCGCGCGTGCCATGGTGGCGGCGGTGCTCGATGCGTCGAAATACATCGACGACATGAAGAACCGCGCCGAGGTGGCCAAGGTGATCTCGGCCAAGTCCTACGTCAACACCGACTACGACTCGATCGAGGGCCGCATGCACGGCGAATATGACAACGGCAACGGCAAGAAATGGAAGGATCCCAACTACATGAAGTTCTACAACGGCGGCACGGTGGGCTTCCCCTACCTGTCCGACGGCATGTGGTTCCTCACCCAGCACAAGCGCTGGGGCCTGTTGAAAGAGCACCCCGACTACCTGGCCGTGGCGAAGAAGGTCAACCGCATCGACGTCTACAAGGCCGCCGCCGCGATGACCAAGACGCCGCTGCCGAAATCGGACATGCGTTCGAGCAAGCTGATCGACGGCGTGGTGTGGGACGGCAAGGATCCGGCCAAGTATGCCGACAGCTTCAAGATCAAGGCCTGAACCCGGAAATGTCATTGCGAGCGAGGCGCGGACTCCGATTCACTACGTGCTAAAGCACGTGTGGAATCGTATGCCGCGCTTCGCTCGCAATGACAGAACACACAGCATTGGAG
>JBAVWB010000024.1:0-9977 GCA_049697615.1 Thiobacillus sp.
CTCCGGCCCCGTATCGGCGCCGAAGGGCGGCCGCTGCGGGCTGCGCGCAGCCTCGGTACGGCGAGTCTGCGGAATCACATAGCGGGGTTCGGGGGCAGTCTGCGTGCGGACGCGCGGTGCTGCGTCCGGCAGGGCGGGCACCCGCTCGCGCGGCGCACGCGTCGTCACCACGGGACGCGTCAGAATCTCGCGCGGCGGCGCCACCCCCTTGGGGCCGCCTCCCGACAGGCTGGCGCTCGAAGGCTTGACCGGCAGACTGCTACGCACCGGCGCGAACTCGGTGGGGCGATAACGGGTTTCCACCGTGGCCTGCACCCGCTCGCGCCCGAACTTGTCGGCCGGCACCGTGAGGATGGCGCGCGGCTGGCTGGCATTGTGATAACGGATGTCGCGCACGTTGATGACCGTGGTTTGCTGGATCACCACGTTGTTGACGATGCGCGGCCCGGCCCAGCCGCCCCACCAGGGCTGCCAGCGGCGGGCAGGCGGGCCCCACCACGGCAACACCGGCTCGCCCCAGCTCAAGGCCACCCACCACACCCCGGGCAAGCCGATGCTGAGGCGCACCGACACATCGCCATCGCGAATCATGAAGGCCACCAGCGCGGGCGAATACACCGGGCGCCGCACCACCGGCCCCGGTGCCCACGCCCAGTAGCCGTTGATGTAGACCCAGCGGCCGTAGTGGAAGGGCGCCCAGCCCCACGGTGCGTCGTCGACCCAGGTCCATTCGTAAAACGGATCCCATACCCAGTAGCCGGTGCTGTAGGGCACCCAGCCTACGCTCACGCCGTAGGGAATCCACACCGCGCCGTAGGTCGGCACCACGCGCCAGTGGCCGTAGTGGTCGAGCTCCTCCGCGCCGTAGACGTCGGGGGGCAGATAGCGCGCGCTGGCCGAGTCGCCGATGCGATCGCTGCGCGCATCGTTCCAACGGTCCCAGTCGTCCGGTGCCGGCGCGGCGTAAGTGGCCACTTTCACCGGATCGCCCGCGGTGACCACAATGTCCTCCGAGGGATAAATGCTGAGCGAGCGCCCGTCGGCCGTAATCGCCGTGGCCTCGCCGCCACGGCGGGTGATGAAATGGGTGTCGCGGCTGCCCACCTCCACCCGGTAATAGCCGGGATGCCGGATGACGAAGACCGCGTCCGGCGTGCTCACCTCCACCGTGTCGTCCGCCTCCATGCTGCGCATGTCGAACGACACCCGGCCGCCGGTGACCTTGAACTGGATCAGCCGCGCCTCCTGCTGCAACAGCGAAAGCTGGCTGTTCTCGTCGGCGCGCACGAAACTGCGACTGCCAAACTGCACCTCGAAATTGGCGCCCGCACCGGTATAGAGCGCATCGCCCTCCGCCAGCGCCAGGTTGGGCACCGCGCGCGCCCAGTCGTCCGCGCCCGGCCGCCAGTACGACACTTCGCCGTCGATGAAGCTCAGGCGCGGCGGGGTGGGGGCCCATTCACTGTCTTCACCCACTGCCTGCGCAAGGGCGCAAGGCATCGCGATCAGGAACAGCAAGGGAATCAACCAGATGCATCTCAGGGTATGCATGGAACCTCCCAATGCCGGGACTTCGCCAACAAAACGAGGACAAGCCAACACGCTTGCCAACTTCTTTCTTTATAGCCTTTCAGCACCCAAGCGCTGGCGTAGTGTCGGCCGGCGGCCAGCAAGTCTCCATGTCGGGCGTCAGCAATGCCGGCGGCGGCTCGAATGCCACGGCGGCCGGGCAGGAGACAAAAAGACCGGCCTGGTTTTCGTTCGCTGTTCGCTTAATTTCCGGAAACCGAATGCTGTAAATAATTATCCGAAGCTGACCCCTATAGTTGGTCGAGGCTGGCCCCATTAACTTCGTCACCCTGCGCCGCATACTGAACGAGGCAGAACTGGCGAACATCCTGAAGGTCGAGCACTGGGCCTTCGCACGCAAGCGGCATGCCGGCTTGCAAACTGTCGGTTAAAGTCGTGCGCCAAACCAAGCTGCAATGCGATACAGGTCATAGATAAGGTACGAGAGAAATAGCCCCACCAGAGCGACAACTGCCACAAGAATTACACGGTCCTTCAACTTCGGTTTGGGCTTGGCGAAAACCCCAGGTTCATCCCGCCGCCGACTAAAACGCACTTCCCCACGGGTGATTCTTTGCACCTCATCGCTCGTTGCAAGGACGATCCGACGCTCCGCCTCCACTGCTTTTCGCCGAAGAGCAGCGACTTCCAATTGCAGCTTCTCGTTCTCCAAACGAGTCTTCTTAACCTGACGAAGCTGGATTGCGAATCCAACTACACCAGCAACCGGCGTTGCTATTGACATGGCGAGCAGCCATACGGTTTGTGTATCCACGAGGAAGCTCTAAATTAACCGGCTGGCGCGGCTTTTGCGCCAGTCTATATACGAATAATTAGGTTGGTTGTTAAAAACAAGCATATCAAATCGCATGTACTCGGCTTTAGCGCCAAACAAGCCAGCCAACGTAGGACGCAATCATTATTGCGCCGAATGAAATATCCGGTGCAATGCGCTTCGCTTATTGCACCCTACGCGAGCTTGCACGTCGCACGACCATCTTGGTTGTCTCCCAGTTTATGTGGCCAGACAAACCGTCTAGATCCGGAAACAGCGTCACCCGATTTATCCCATAGTCATCAAGCATGGAGAGGATCCCGGGCTTGAGCGAATAAGGGATCGTGAGCTCAATTAGGTCAGGCGCGTCCTTGATGTGCTCACTTTCGCGGCAGATTACTGGTTGATCGGGGGGGTTATGAACAGTAAAACAGCCTCTTTGGTTGAGAATTCGCGTGGAGATGCTACGGGCAGTGAAGGCAACGCCTACCAGACCGGTGGCCTCAACGCTTAACGACTCTGGGTTTACAAATGTTCTTGGCATGTGGCAGTACAGAGCACCGTTAGCATTGGGCAAATCGTTGCACGCGAAGTAAAGGGCTACGAGGGGATTCGCGGTCCAATCAAGAAGACTAGTTGCCAAACCATAGTGCTGGGCAAGAGCCAAGCGCTCCCATTCGTTGTCGGGAAGCGAGGGAAGGTAGGCAATGGCTTGGCGACACCAGTGTCGGAACCGCCCCACATGCCTGCCGTCAGGCAGGGAGTACTCGGGCCTGCCTGCCTTTGGAATGAGCGTCCAACTACTGTCCGCATGACCGCGGTACCACCACCCAAGGCCCGCATGTGGCTGGTAGCCCCTGAGAAAACGGTGCAGGCTCTCAAGACTATCAAGTGAATGGCGAGTAGGTTCCATGGCAGGTTTGAAAGGCCTAATGTAATTTAAACAGCGCGATCTTCCAGAGTTGATGCTTCAAGGACCTAGCCACGCCTAAAAATCAGGCGGATGTAAGTTCAGTGGCTCTCACCGCAGCACCACCCGCTCCACCACAAACAACAATGCCGCGACGAAGCCGACGACGAGCGCGAAGCGCAGCACGCGGCCGATGTATCCGAGATAGGTGCGGTTGCCGGTGAACAGCCACGCCAGCCCGAGCGCCACCACCGCGATGAGCAG
Organism: Thiobacillus sp.; assembly: GCA_049697615.1. Classification (GTDB taxonomy): domain Bacteria; phylum Pseudomonadota; class Gammaproteobacteria; order Burkholderiales; family Thiobacillaceae; genus Thiobacillus. Next base: position 3,519 of record JBAVWB010000024.1, read on the forward strand.
GGCGACGATCAGCAGGCGGATGACGATCATGCAGCGAGGGGATGCAGGCGGAGGAAGGCGGGGGGAACGTCCTCGTCGTGCTGGAAGCTGACGTATTCCCAGGATTCCTGGTGTTGCAGCAGTTCGCGCAGCAGGGTGTTGTTGAGCGCGTGGCCGGATTTGTAGGCTTCGAAGGCGCCGATGATGGGGTGGCCCAGCAGGTAGAGGTCGCCGATGGCGTCGAGCACCTTGTGTTTGACGAACTCGTCGTCGTAGCGCAGGCCGTCCTGGTTCAACACACGGAATTCGTCCATGACGATGGCGTTGTCGAGCGATCCGCCCAATGCCAACCCGCTGTTGCGCAGGGCCTCGACCTCGTGCATGAAACCGAAGGTGCGCGCGCGCGCGACTTCCTTGGTGTAGGCGGTGTCGGCGAAGTCGATGCTGACCGTCTTGCTGCTCTTGTCGAACACGGGATGCTTGAAATCGATGGTGAACTCGACCTTGAAACCGTTGTGCGGCAGGAAGCGCGCCCACTTGTCGCCGTCGCGCACCTCGATCGGCTGCTTGATGCGCACGTAGCGCTTGGGCGCATCCTGCTCGACGATGCCGGCGGACTGCAGCAGGAACACGAACGGCGCCGAGGAACCGTCCATGATGGGGATTTCGGGGCCGGTGAGGTCGACCAGCAGGTTGTCGATACCGAGGCCCGCGAGCGCGGACATCAGATGCTCGACCGTGGACACCTTGGCCGGGCCCGATTCGAGCATCGAGCACAGCCGGGTATCGGTGACGAGATAGGGATCGGCCTTGAGTTCGGCAGGCGGATCGAGATCCATCCGCCGGAACACGATGCCGGTATCGGGGCCCGCCGGGCGCAGGGTCATCTCGACCTTGACGCCGGAATGCAGGCCGACGCCGGCCGCCTTGACCGGTGTTTTCAGGGTGCGTTGCTTGATCATCCCGCCATTTTAACCGGTCGGACGGACGGACAGCCACCTGCCCGGGAAGCGGACTGTGTCCGTTTCCCGGGCAAAGGCTTACCCGTTCCCACGACCCGGCCTCAATCCGCCTGGCGACGCAGAAAGGCCGGAATGTCCAGCGTATCGATGCCGGAATCGCTCATCGCCTGCACGGTGCGGCTGCGGCGGTTGGTCATCACGTTGGGGACGTCTTCGCTGTTGCCCATCATCATGGGGGCGTCGTCGGTGCCGGTGCGGATGATCTGCATCGGCTTCGGCTGCTGGCGGGCAACCGGGCTGCCCAGGCCGGTGGCGACCATGGTGACGCGCAGGGCGTCTTCCATGCTGTCGTCGAGCACCTGGCCGACGATGACGGTGGCTTCCTCGGCGGTGAAGCTCTTGATGGTGTTCATCACCTCGTGGATCTCGCGCATCTTCACGGTGGAGGAAGCGGTAATGTTGACCAGCACGCCGCGTGCGCCGGCCAGATTCACGTCTTCCAGCAGCGGGCTCGCCACGGCCTGCTCGGCGGCGATGCGCGCGCGGTTTTCGCCGCTGGCCTGCGCCGAACCCATCATCGCCATGCCCATCTCGCTCATCACGGTGCGCACGTCGGCGAAGTCGACGTTGACCAGGCCCGGGCAGTTGATGACTTCGGCGATGCCACCGACCGCGCCGTGCAGCACGTTGTTGGCTGCCTTGAAGGCGTCGAGCATGGAGACGTCGTCGCCCAGCACCTGCATCAGCTTTTCGTTGGGGATGATGATCAGCGAATCGACGTGGCGCGCCAGCTGCTCGATGCCGGCGTTGGCGGCGCGCACGCGTTTGCCTTCGAACATGAAGGGCTTGGTGACCACGGCCACGGTGAGGATGCCGAGTTCCTTGGCGACTTCGGCCACCACCGGCGCGGCGCCGGTGCCGGTGCCGCCACCCATGCCGGCGGTGATGAACAGCATGTCGGCGCCGTCGATCAGTTCGGCGATGCGCTCGCGGTCTTCCAGCGCGGCTTCGCGCCCGATGTCGGGGTTGGCGCCGGCGCCCAGGCCCTTGGTCACCCCATTGCCCAACTGCAGCTGCAGCTTGGCCTGGTTGCGATTCAGCGCCTGCGCATCGGTGTTGATGGCGATGAATTCCACGCCGCTCAAACCCGAAGTAATCATGTGATCGACCGCGTTGCCGCCGCAGCCGCCCACGCCGATGACCTTGATCACTGCATCCTGGGTGTCTACATCCATCAGTTCAAACATGTTGCTCTCCTCTTTTGCTCAAAACAAAAACCACACTCAAAATTCCTTTGGCGTGTCTGCCGCGATGTGTTTCGCATCCGGCACCACCGCCAAATCCTGTTTCGACGACGCGCGCTCAAGCCCAGCGCGGCGGCGTCAGAAATTCCCCTTGAACCAGCTTTTCATGCGTTCAAATATGTCTTTCAAATTGTTGCCGGTCAGCTTCGGCGCATCGCGTCCGCGGGCTTCCAGCCCGGCCATCAGGAGGCCCAGGCAGGTGGCGTAGCGCGGGTTGCGCATCACGTCCGACAGCCCGCCGGTGTAGCGCGGCCAGCCCATGCGCACCGGCATGTGGAAGACCTCCTCGCCCAGCTCGACCATGCCCTGCATGCCGGCCGAGCCGCCGGTGATGACGATGCCGGACGACAGCAGTTCCTCGAATCCGCTGCGGCGCAGTTCCGCCTGCACCAGCGAATACAGCTCTTCCATGCGCGGCTCGATGAACTCGGCCAGCGTCTGCCGCGACAGCGTGCGCGGCGGGCGGTCGCCGATGCCGGGCACTTCGATCATGTCGCGCGCGTCGGCCAGCTGGCGTAGCGCGCAGCCGTACTGGATCTTGATGTCCTCGGCCTCTTTCGGCGGGGTGCGCAGCGCCACCGCGATGTCGTTGTTGACCTGGTCGCCCGCCACCGGGATCACCGCGGTGTGGCGGATGGCGCCGTTGGTGAACACGGCGATGTCGGTGGTGCCGCCGCCGATGTCAACCAGGCAGACGCCGAGTTCCTTCTCGTCCTCGGTCAGCACCGCCATCGCGCTTGCGAGCGGCTGCAGCACCAGGTCCGACACTTCCAGTCCGCAGCGGCGCACGCACTTGATGATGTTCTGCGCCGCCGACACCGCGCCGGTGACGATGTGGACCTTCACTTCCAGGCGCACCGCGCTCATGCCGAGCGGGTCGCGTACGTCTTCCTGGCCGTCGACGATGAATTCCTGCGGGATGGTGTGCAGGATCTGCTGGTCGGTCGGAATGTTGACCGCGCGCGCGGTTTCCACCACGCGGTCGACGTCCATCTGGCTGATTTCCTTGTCCTTGATGGCGAACATGCCGTGCGAGTTGAAGCTCTTGATGTGGCTGCCGGCGATGCCGGTATAGACCTCGCGGATCTTGCAGTCGGCCATCAGCTCGGCTTCTTCCAGCGCGCGCTGGATGGCGTTGACGGTGGCCTCGATGTTGACCACCACGCCGCGGCGCAGTCCGCGCGAGGGACTGGTGCCCATGCCGATGATCTCGAGTTCTCCCTCGTCGTTGATTTCCGCAACGATGCAGACGATCTTGGAAGTGCCGATGTCGAGGCCGACAACCAGGTTTTTGGGATCTCTTGGCTTGCTCATGTTTCACTCGGTTTCATAAGAGGGACGCTGGCAGGCGTGCGCGCGGCAAAGCCGTAAGGCGCGATGCCGCCGGGCAGCCGGACGGCAAAGCCGTCCGGATAGCGCAGGTCAACGGTAAGGGGGACGAGCGCGGCGACCGGCGCCGCATCCTGGGCTGCGGGCTGCGCGCCGAACAGCCGCGGATACAGGGCGACGAAGCGTGCCAGCCGCGCGTCGGTCTGGTCCCGTCCAAGCGCGAGCTGCATGCCATTGTCGAGTTGCAGCCGCCAGGCCCGACGCGGCGACAGGCGCAGCTCGCGGATGGTCATTCCCAGCGGGGCAAGCACGTCCTGGTGGCGGCGATAGGCGGCCACCACCTCGGCGCTGCTGTCTTCCGGACCGATGAGGCGGGGCAGACGCGCATCCGCTGCGGCGACAAAAACATCGCCCGCCTCATTCACCAGCGCGTCGTCGTTCCAGCGCGCCAGCGGCACATGCTCGGCCAGCGACACCACCAGGGTGTCGGGCCAGCGCCGCTCCACCCGCGCCTCGCGCACCCACGGCAGCTTTTCCAGGCTGTTGCGCACGTGCTCCAGATCGACGGTGAAGAAGGTGCCGCGCACCTGGCGCTCGGCCACCAGACGGATCTGCGTTTCGGTGACGTGCGCCACCGGGGTTTTCACCTCGATGCTGTTGAGCGCAAACCACGGCTGCGCCACCACCCAGCTGGCTGCGCCATAGGCCAGCAGGCCGAGCGCGCCCCAGGTCAGCACACGGGCGACCTGCGACAGCGGATGGTTGGCGAGTTCGGGCGATGCGCTCATGCCAGCGTCTGCTCCAGTATCTTCAGACACAGGGTGTCGAAATCCATGCCGGCGACCCGCGCGGCCATCGGCACCAGGCTGTGGTCGGTCATGCCGGGCGAGGTGTTCACTTCCAGCAGATAGGGATTGCCGAGACTGTCCAGCATCAGATCGACGCGGCCCCAGCCGCGCCCGTCGACCAGGCGGAAGGCGTCCAGCGCGAGCTGCCGCAGCGCCATTTCCTGCGCATCGGGCAGGCCGGCCGGGCAATGGTACTGGGTGTCGTCGCGCAGGTATTTCGCCTCGAAGTCGTAGAAGGCCTTGTCCGTGGCGGGCTGCAGGCGGATCAGCGGCAGCGCGGCGTCGCCGAGGATGCCGACGGTGAACTCGGCGCCGTCGATGAATTTTTCCGCCAGCACCAGGGCGTCGTGTTCGACGGCGGTTTTATACGCGGCCGCCAGCGTGCCGGCCTCGGTCACCTTGCTCATGCCGATGCTGGAGCCTTCGCGTGCGGGTTTGACGAAAATCGGCAGGCCGAGCTTTCTTTCCACGGCGGCAAAATCGCTGGTCGCGGTGAGGATGTCCCAATCTGCCGTGGGCAGGCCGGCGGCGCGCCACAAGAGTTTGGTGCGCCACTTGTCCATGCCGATGGCCGAGGCCATCACGCCGCTGCCGGTATAGGGAATGCCGAGCAGTTCGAGCGCGCCCTGCATGCAGCCGTCCTCGCCATAGCGGCCATGCAGCGCAATGAATACGCGATCGAATTCCCCGCTGATCAGGTCGCCGAGGTTGCGGTTGGCCGGATCGAATGCGTGCGCATCGATGCCCTGCCGGGTCAGCGCCGCCAGCACCGCCGCGCCGCTGTTGAGCGACACCGGCCGCTCGGCGGACGTGCCGCCCAACATCACTGCCACTTTGCCGAACTTGCTCACTGCCGTTCTCCAATAATGCGCACTTCGCGGATCAGTTGCACGTTGGTGCGCGCTTCCACGGTGTCTTCCACATGCTCGATCAGGCGCTCGATGTCGGTCGCCGTCGCGCGGCCCAGGTTGACGATGAAATTGGCGTGCTTCTCCGATACCTGCGCGTCGCCGATGCGGAAGCCCTTGAGCCCGCACGCCTCGATCAGCTTCGCCGCGAAGCTGCCGGGCGGATTGCGGAACACCGAGCCGGCGTTGGGCTGCCCCAGGGGCTGCGCCGCGATGCGCTTTTTCAGCAGCTCCTTGATGGTTTCGCGCGAGGCCAGGCCGTCGCCGCGGGCGAGCCGGAACCAGCCGCCGATGAACCATTCTTCCTGCGGATGCTTCAGCGCCACGTGGCGGTAGCCGATCACGTATTCGTCCGGCCGTCGCTCGTTCAGCCGGCCCTGGCGATCCAGTGTCTGCACCTGCACCAGCTTGTCCCAGGTTTCGCCGCCGTAGCAGCCTGCGTTCATCGCCATCGCGCCGCCGACGGTGCCGGGAATGCCGGCCCAGAATTCGCCGCCGACCAGGTTGTGGTTGGCGGCAAAGCGCGCCAGCTTGGGCGCAGCCACGCCGGCCTGGGCATACACCAGAGCGGTGTCGGCGTCCTGCGGCGCGGGCGGCAGGCCGTGGGTGCGGCTTTCGATCGCCAGATTCCTCAGCACGCCATGCAGCAGGATCACCACGCCCCTGACACCGCCATCGCGCACCAGCAGGTTGCTGCCCAGCCCGACCATGTGAATGTCCTCGTGCGAGGGCACCGAGCGCACCAGCCAGGACAGGTCTTCCAGATCGGCTGGAATGTAAACGCGCTGGGCGGCGCCGCCGGCGCGCCAGGACACGTGCTTTCTCATCGGCTCGTTGTAGAGGTAACGCCCGCGCAGCACCGGGGTGCCCCCTCCGCCGAGATCCAGCTCGCTCATCCGGTAATCATGCGGCATGGTTGCCCCCTAAAGGGGATTGCGATCCACTAGGCGCTGAAGCGCCTGTGGAATCGTGCCCTCCCAGGACCGGCGCAACCTGGCCGATGCTGCCGGCGCCCATCACCAGCACCACATCGTTCGCCTGCGCAAGGTCGCGCACTGCAGCGGGCACGTCGGCGACGTTTTCCACGAACACAGGCTCGACCTTGCCCGCCACCCGCACGGCACGGGCG
>JBAVWB010000025.1:0-3254 GCA_049697615.1 Thiobacillus sp.
GGTACAGCGTCCATGCTGCTCGGCAGCTGCGGCAGAAAATAGGCCGCGACCAGATCGAGCATCCAGGTTTCGACGCCCTGCGCGGCCAACTGCTGGGCGGCCTGCACCTCGGGCTCGGCGCGGCCGCGCTCGGATGCCACCCACAACAGCAACTGCGGACCCTGGGCCGGAAAGACCTGGTGGTCGGGCACGTCGGCCTGAACGGCGAACGAAACCGTCCACACACTCAACAACAGCCATCTGAAAAAACGCATTGGATTATCCGAATTCTTCACGACCCGCATCTTGTCGCGGTCCTGCCACGAATCAAGACGACTTGATGGCCGCGCGTTTGTTAAGGGTTCGAACGCCAGTGTCCGGAACGTCCGCCCTGCTTTTCCAGCAGCCGGATGTCCGACATCACCATGCCGCGATCGACCGCCTTGCACATGTCGTAGATCGTCAGCAAGGCCACGCTGACGCCGGTCAAGGCTTCCATTTCCACCCCCGTCTTGCCGACGGTCTCGGCGGTCACCCTGCAGGCGATCGACGAGTCGGACGCGTCGTGGCTGAATTCCACGCTCACCTTCGTCAGCGCAATGGGATGGCACAGCGGAATCAGTTCGGCGGTGCGCTTGGTCGCCTGGATCGCGGCGATGCGCGCGATGCCGAGCACGTCGCCCTTGGCCGCCTGGCCGCCGAGGATGCGCGCCAGGGTATCGGGTAACATGCTGATCTGCCCGCCCGCCACGGCGACGCGCCGGGTGTCGGCCTTGTCCGCCACATCGACCATGACGGCGCGGCCGCGTTCATCAAAATGGGTGAATTCGCTCATGCTTGGGCTCGATACAAAATGAATGGGCTGGGAACCTTGTCGGCAATGCGCGCATCCTAATCGAAATGACCCTGACCCACCTCATCCCCTGATGCTGCGCATCCTGCTCGCGTTTGCCCTGGCCATCCAGCCGGTTGTTGCTGCCGACCTGCCCGACCTGGGCGAGGTGTCACGGCAATATTTTTCCGACCAGGAAGAGCAAGCGCTGGGGCGCGCCATCATGCGCGACGTCTACGCCGACCCGCGCTACCTGGACGACCCCGAGATCGAAACCTATCTCAACCAGCTCGGCTACAAGCTGGTCTCGGTCAGCACGCGCAACCAGCGCGAATTCAACTTCTTCGTCGTCAACGATCCCAGCATCAACGCCTTTGCCATGCCGGGCGGCAATATCGGCGTGCACACCGGCCTGCTGCTCGCAGCGCAAAGCGAATCCGAGCTGGCGAGCGTGGTGGCACACGAAATTGCCCACGTCACCCAGGACCACATCGCGCGCATGGTCGCCTCGCAAAGCCAGAGCTACTGGCCGACCATGGCCGCGCTGGCGGTGGCGCTGCTGGCATCGCGCTCCAATCCCAATGTGGCCAGCGCAGCGATTGCCTCGACCCAGGCCTACTCGATCCAGAACCAGCTCAATTACAGCCGCGACTACGAGCGCGAGGCCGACCGCCTCGGCTATGAAATGCTGACCCGCGGCGGGTACGACCCGCGCGGCATGAACGGGTTCTTCAACCGCCTGGAACGCGCCAACCGGTTTTACGACAGCAGCGCCCCCGCCTACCTGCGCACCCACCCGCTGACGACTGACCGCATTGCAGACATGCAGGCGCGCAGCGAGGCCGCGCCTTATCAACAGGTGGAGGACAGCCTGGATTTCCAATTGGTGCGCGCCCGCCTGCGCGCGCAGGAAGACAGCCCGCATGACGCCGTGCTGGCCGCGCGTAGCGCGCTGAAGGAAAAACGCTACAGCAGTGAAACCGCCGCACGCTACGGCCTGGCCACAGCCTTGCTGCGCAAGCGCGAGTTCAGGGAAGCCGAAGCCGAAGTGGAAAAACTGCTGGCCGCCAAACAGGTCCACCCGATGATCCAGCAACTCGCAGCCCGCGCAGCGCTGGCTGCCGGCAACCCGGCGCTCGCCCTGCAACGCTACCAGGCTGGCAGCGCGGCCCACCCCGGCTACCGCCCCTTGCAGTTCGGCCATATCGAGGCCTTGCTGGCGGCAAGCCGCAGCAAGGAGGCATTGGAACAGGTCGAACGACAGCTCGCGCTGTATCCGCTCGACCGCCGCCTGTGGCGACTGGCCGCCCAGACCCATGCCCAACTGGGGAATCGGTTGCTCAGTCATCGCGCCCAGGCTGAAGCGGCGGCTTTGAGCGGAAATCTGGTCGCCGCCATCGAGCAAATCAGCCTCGGCATCAAGGCGGGCGACGGCAGTTTTCACGAATTATCGGCGGCAGAAGCGCGGCGGCGCGAATGGCAGGAGGTCGAAAAATCGCAGCGCAAGAACTAAGCGCAACCCGCACAAGCCCTTATTTGGTGCGGCTGGTAGGAATTTACCCTGCAATATGGCCGTAAAAGTTCGCGCCTGGCCTTGCAAGGAAAAAACGAATTCCACTATGCTACGACCCATCCATTACTGGATAGCGTTACCGCAAGGCACCCCCCAAGTGGAAAGCGCTTTCATCAAGACGTCAAAAATGAGGAGGATGACCATGCGAAAAATGCATCACGTAGCAGCGGCCTGTGCAATCAGCGCCATCATGCTGTCGGGTAACGTTCTGGCAGCCGCACATGTCGCCCCGGCTGCCGGCGCAGCCGCACCAGCAGCCGCAGCTGCAGCCCCCAAGGAAGTGACTGGCAAGGAGCTCGCCTTCAATAACAAGAAGGGTAACTGCCTGGCCTGCCACGCCATGCCGACTGTGCCCGACGCCGTGTCAGCCGGCCTGTATGGCCCGCCGCTGATCGCCATGAGCGCTCGCTTCCCGTCCAAGGCTGCACTGCGCGCCCAGATTTGGGATGCAACCGCCAAGAACCCCTCCAGCAGCATGATCCCGTACGGCAAGCATGGCGTGCTGACGGAAGCTGAAATCGATAAAGTGACCGACTTCGTGTACGGTCTGTAATAACTCGTAGCATTGTTCAATCAGGAGATTTGCCCATGAACGCACTTCGTAGAAACGTATTGAAAAGCGCTGCAGGCGCGAGCGCCGTGGCTGTTGCCGTGGCGGCTGGCCTGCTGAAGCCGACCCAGGCGCTGGCCGCCTGGAACAAGTCTGCCTTTGAAGCCAAGAACGTCGGTGACGCACTGAAGGGCATCGGCATCTCCAGCCCGTCCGACAGCAAGGACATCACCATCAAGGCGCCGGACATCGCTGAAAACGGCGCCGTCGTGCCGGTGGAAGTCTCCAGCAGCATTGCCGGCATCACCGGGATCGCCATC
>JBAVWB010000026.1:0-4653 GCA_049697615.1 Thiobacillus sp.
GCGGTAGCGATATTGCGAACGACGCCACGCATATCTTGAGCCAACCCGATCTTGACGTTGTCGTCCTTGACGATGCCTTCAAGTTTTTCGTTGATTTCCGCCATGCGCGTGACGCCCACGAAAATCACCGCAACCAGCAGCAGCAGGACGATGCCGAACCCCAACCCCAACCGCACACCTATTTTCATATTCTTAAACATGGTTACCCCTTTCTAAAATTGAAGTTTTGAATCATTGAACAGACGCGGTTGCCCGGTCCGCCGTGCCGGAAAGCCCGGCTTCCCCATACAGCCCGGCCTGGCTATTTACGCTGGCTTCGCGGGACGCCGCCTGCTGAATCAGAGACGGCACATCCAGAATCAAGGCCACTTCGCCGGTTCCCAAAATCGTGGAACCGCTGATGCCCTTGACCCTTGAAAACATTTCCCCCAGCGGCTTGATCACCGTCTGGAATTCGCCCATCAGCTGGTCGACGACGAGACCGGCCTTGTGGCCGCCGTAGTGCACCACCACGATGTTCTCGCGGCGGGAACCGTTGCCCTTCACATCGAAGTGGTCGCGCAGCCGCACGAAGGGCAGCACCTCGCCGCGCATGTTGACGTAGGCGCGGTGGGCCAGCGCCTGGCGGTCGGCATCCGACAGCTCCACGCACTCCAGCACCATTTCCAGCGGCACCACGTAGGCTGAATCGCCCACGCCGACCAGGAAGCCGTCGATGATGGCCAGGGTCAGCGGCAGGCGGATGCGCACGGTGGTGCCTTCGCCCGGCGCGCTGTCCAGCTCCACCGTGCCGCGCAGGGCTTCGATGTTGCGCCGCACCACGTCCATGCCGACGCCGCGGCCGGACAGGTTGCTCACCGCGTCGGCGGTGGAGAAGCCGGCCTCGAAGATGAGGTTGTAGATTTCGCGGTCGGTAAGGTTCTGGTTGGGGCCGACGATGCCTCGCTCGACGGCCTTCTGGAGGATCTTGTCGCGGTTCAGGCCGCCGCCGTCGTCGCCGACTTCGATGACGATGCTGCCGGAGTCGTGGTAGGCGTTGAGCTTCAATTTGCCCTTGACCGGCTTGCCATTGGCGGCGCGCACTTCGGCCGGCTCGATACCGTGATCCATGGAGTTGCGCACCAGGTGGGTGAGCGGGTCGCCGATCTTTTCGACCACGCTTTTATCCAGCTCGGTCTCGGCGCCGGTGATGACCAGCTCGATGTCCTTGCCCAGTTCCTTGCTCACGTCGCGAACCACGCGCTGGAAGCGGCTGAAGGTTTCGCCGATCTGCACCATGCGCAAACGCAGCGCGCCGTCGCGGATTTCCTCAACCAGGCGCGAGATGAGCGCGGTGGCTTCCTGCATGGCGCTGCCGCCCTGGCGCTGGGCCAGCAGGGTGGCGCCGGCGCCGGCAATGACCAGCTCGCCCACCAGGTTGATGAGTTCGTCCAGCTTGTCGGCATGAACCCTGACCAGGCGGGCCTCCTGGCTCTGGCGATGGCGTGCTTCTTTCTGCTTGTTTAAGGCCGCGCCCACCAGTTCGGGCTGAACGATCTGGCGCTCCACCAGGATTTCGCCCAGGGGCTGGGCGCTTTCCCTGTGCTCGCTTTCGCATGCCTGGAGGGCCAGGGACTCGTCCAGTTCGCGCTGGGTCACCGCACCGCAAGCCACCAGGATATCCCCCAGGCGGGTGTTGTTCTCCGGCAGCTGCTCGATCAGGTTGATGTAATCCGCCACCCGGCTGCCGGGCGGCAGGATGTAGAGCTGGCAATCGTCGCGCACAAAATCGAATACGCCTTCGATGCGGGCCTTGTCGGCCTCGCTGCGGAGCCGGATCTCGAAGCCCAGGTAGCAGCATTCCGGGTCCATCTCGGCGGCAGCCGGCAGGGCATCGTTCAGGGTGGTGAGGTGAACGATCTCGCCCAGGGTGCCGAGATAACGGATGAAGGACAGCGGGTCCATGCCGTTCTTCAGCACGTCCCGGCCAAAACGCAGGGAAATGTGCCAGGTATCGCCCACCATCCGGCCGCCGCCCAGGCTTTGCACGGGCGTCGCCGTCTCGGCGGGCAGCGTGGATGCCGATTGCCCCATGCGCTGGCTCAGCTGGGACGCCAGCGCTTCGCCCTGCTGGCGGGTGTCGGCGTCCATTTCCGCCCCGTCGGCGGTGATGTCCAGCAGCCGTTCGATATGGTCTCGGCAGCCCAGCAACAGGCCGATCAAGTCCTCGTTCAGGGCCAATTCGTTGTTGCGCACCCGGTCCAGCACGTTCTCGGCCTTGTGGGTGAAGGCGACGATGTCGTCCAGACCAAACAGGCCGGAGGAGCCCTTGATGGTGTGGGCGGCGCGAAACACGGCATTGATGGCTTCCGCATCGTCGGGGGCGGTTTCCAGGCGCAGCAGGCCTTCCTCCATCTCCTGGAGCAGGCTGCGGCTTTCCGCGAAGAAGGTTTGCAGGGCATCGCCCAGATCCAGGCTCATGCCGCTCTCCCCTTTGCGTCCGCCGGCAGCACCTGGGGATCGCCGAACCAGCCGCCCAGACCCAGCAGCTCGAACACTTCCAGCACTGCCGGGCTGTGCCCGGACAGCGTCAGGGCTTTGCCGGCCGCCCCCGCCTCCCGCTTCATGAGCATGAGCAATTGCACGCCGCTGGTGTCCATTTCGCTGACGTTCGAGAGGTCGATCTCGATTTCGTCGCTCTGGCCCATCGCCTCCAGCAGGGCGGGCTTGAGTTCGGCGGCGCTGTAGATGGTCATCTCGCCGGCGGCATGCACGCGCAGGCGGTTTTCGTGGCGTTCGCTGCTTAGTTCCATGGGGATCTCCAATCGATTACGGCAGAATCAGCTTCGACACCGCATCCAGCATCTGGGCGGGCTGGAAGGGCTTGACCACCCAGGCCTTGGCGCCGGCCGCCTGGCCGTCACGCTTCTTGGCCTCGCTGCCTTCGGTGGTGAGCATGATGACGGGGGTGAATTTGTAGGCGGGCTTGGTCTTCATTTCCTTGACGAAGGAAATGCCGTCCATGTTGGGCATGTTGACGTCGCTGATGACCAGATGCAGCTTGCGCCCATCCAGTTTGGTCAGCGCATCTCTGCCGTCCACCGCATCGACGACGTCGTAGCCGGCCCCCTTCAGGGTCAACCCCACGACCTGGCGAACGGACGCCGAGTCGTCAACGATCAGAATGGTCTTGGCCATGTTTTTTGCTCCTAAAAGAAAGTGATTTCGGCTGCATTGCCGGGCTCGTTGCTTTGCGTGCCCTGGTGGTTGTCCACTTGCTCAAGCGTCGTGTAAGTACTGGAGAGCTGTTCGAGCCAGGCCGCCACGTCGATGGGCGGGGCGGGTTCCCCGCTGGCTTCGCGCGCCCTGTTCTCGCTCAGGACGCCCTCCAGACGCGCCATGTCGTCCATGGTCTGGCACAGGATCTGGCTGACCCGGTCCTGGAACTGGAGCGAGACGATGACGCCGGAGACGGTCTCCTGCACCGCCTGGCCTTCGTGCTGGAATTGGGTTGCCGCCTGGGTCAGATGCTCCACCGCGCCGCGGAACACCTTGAGCACGCCCTCGATGAGTTGCTCGGAATCCCGCATGGCGCGGGCATCCTGGTCTGCATAGCGCTCTGCGATCTCCACCGCGCCATGGATCGCCTGGGTCACGCTTTCGACGCGGGAGGTGATCTGCCTGCCGGTATCCCCCGACTGGGTGGAAAGCTTGCGCACCTCATCCGCAATCACGGCGAACCCGCGGCCCGCCTTGCCTGCCCAGGCCGCCTCGATGGCGGCATTGAGCGACACCAGTTTGGTCTGGTTGGCCAGTTCCGAAACCGAACCGGCCATGGCCTTGAGTTCATCGGAAAACCGGGCCACTTCACGGATGCGGTCGATCATCTCTTGCTTGGCCTGGAGGCCGGCGCGCAGCGAAGAGAGCATGGTGGACAGATCGCTCTGGCCCTTTTCCAGCATGGCCATGACGTCTGCTTCGCCATTGCCATCGGACAGGCTGCCGGTACTGTTGCGGTACAGGCCCAGCGCCGCGTCGAGGCGCTGATGGATGTCGCCGAAGCAGGTGGTGAGATCGACCAGAGAGGTTTCTGTCTGGCTGCGGGCGGTTTCAATCTGGCGGTTCCAGATGGGCAATACCTGGCCGCACAGATCATCCAGCCCGCCGGGGGACGATGGCAGCGGAGTCAGGCAGGCTTCCTCCGCTTCGCGCCGGGCAGTCGCCAGCGCGCGGCGAACCGTGCCGGCGAGAAAACCGCCGGCGAACACGCCCGCCAGTGCCGCCCCGCCTGCCCAGACCATATTGACCGCGGAGCCGGGGAAAGCAGCGGCCATGGCGCTCAGCAAGCCGAGCCCGACGGAAATCGCCCACACCCATCCCGCAACGCGGCGGTCGTTTGTCTCGGCTGTTTTCATCGCGCGACCTCCGGCCCGGCATGGGGGGTCGTGCGATGCCCATAAACAGCCGAAGAATCATCAACGAGCATCAATTTCACCGGAATCCCACTATCACTGCACATAGGGGAAGTTACGGCGCGTTGAGCCATGGTCCGTATCGGCTGACGCCCCCTTGGGACTGTCAGTCGAATACGAATCTCATGTAGGGGCATTCCTACCCGGCCGAGCGATCCAAGCCGGCCGGGAAATGCGGAGCCTGTTCCGGAAGGCGCTTAGG